>JAFZRW010000146.1 GCA_017619685.1 Schwartzia sp. (in: firmicutes) | reverse complement strand
TTCCTGCGGCGCAGACCTTGTCGCGCAGAGCACGCATAAACTTCTGGGAGCGATGACGCAGGCGTCCATGCTGTTCCGAAAGGGAGGGCGCGTGCCTGCGGAGCGCGTACGCCGGGCGGCGTCGCTTCTTGCGACGACAAGTCCCAATTATCTACTGATGGCTTCCCTCGATATTGCGCGTGTGCAGATGGAAGAGGAAGGGGCGGAACGCGTTGCGCGGGCGGTGCGCCTCTCGGAAGCGTTGCGCGCAAGGATCAACGAATTGCCGGGGCTTTGGTGTTTCGGGAAAGAATATATAGGACGCCCGGGCGCGTCGGCACTTGACGTAACGAAGCTGACGGTCAATGTGTCGGGGCTCGGATTGTCCGGCGAGGAAGCCATGCGGCTCCTTCGGGAAAAGAATATACAGGCGGAGCTATCAGACGCGCGGAACGTGCTTTTTATCGTGTCGATGGCCGATACGGAGCGCGAGACGGAGCGGCTTTTCGAGGCGCTTTCGGCGATCTCGCGGGAATACGAAGGAAAGCGCGGGACGGCGTTTTGCTCCGCAGCGGCACCGCCGACGCTGACTGCGGCGCTTTCGCCGCGGGAAGCGTTTTTCGCGGCGAGGGAAAGTATTCCGCTTGAGCGGGCAGCGGGGCGAGTCGCGGCGGAAGAGATAACGTTCTATCCGCCGGGGATTCCCGCGATCGTGCAGGGCGAGAGAATCACGGCGGAAGCGATTGCGTATCTTAAGGAAATGAAACGGATCGGGCTGAAGGTGACAGGTGCGCGCGATTCTTCGCTGGAGTGGATTGACGTGGTGGAATGATGAAAACAAAAGGCAAATTGATCATATTGGAAGCGGGGGACGCTTCGGGCAAGGAGACGCAGACGCGGCTCCTCTGCGAGCGGCTTCTTTCGGAAGGACGCGACGTGACGCGGGTGTCGTTTCCCGACTATGAGTCGGATTCGTCGGCGCTGGTAAAGATGTATTTGCGGGGCGATTTCGGCGCGCAGGCGGCGGACGTGGACGCTTACGCGGCGTCGGCGTTCTTCGCGGTGGACCGTTATGCATCGTTTCATACGAAATGGGGCGAAGCGTATCAAAGGGGCGGCGTGATCCTTTCCGACCGTTACACGACATCGAACCTTGCGCATCAGGCGGTCAAGCTCGCCGACGAAAACGCGCGGCGGGAATATTTCGCGTGGTTGGAGGATTTTGAGTACGCGCGTCTCGGCTTGCCGCGTCCCGATCTCGTCGTATTCCTCGATATGCCGCCCAAGGCCAGCGACCGTCTGCTGGCGGCGCGGGCGAAGGAAACGGGCGCGGCGGACATTCACGAAAAGGATAAGACGTATCTGCACCGTGTCCATGACGCCTATGCGGAAGTCGCGAAAATATTCGGCTGGGCGCGCGTCGTCTGCGGCGAGGGAAGTACGCCGAGGCCGCCTGAGGAAATCGCCGAGGACGTTTATGCGGCGGTGCTGTCTGTGCTGAACGCGGCGGAGGATCGTCATGATTAAAGAAGTCCTCGTCGTCGAGGGGAAAATGGACGTGCGCGCCGTCGCTCGCGCAGTGGAGGCGGACTGTATCATCACGGACGGCTACCGTCTTGCGCCTAAAACGCTTTCCAGTATTCGCGACGCGTACAAGCGGCGCGGCATCATTATCCTGACCGATCCCGATCCGGCGGGCGAGCGGATTCGGCGCTTTTTGTCGAAGAAATTTCCGGAGGCGAAGCACGCTTTCGTGCCGAAGGAAGACGCGACGGCCAACGACGATATCGGCGTCGAGCAGGTGTCGCCGGAGGCAATCCGTGCGGCGCTGGAAAAAGTGCGGACGCTGAACTGGCAGCCGACGGACCTTTTTTCCTCGTCCGACTTGATCGTGGCAGGGCTTTCGGGCGGGCCGATGGCGTCGGAGCGCCGCGCGCGGCTGGGAGCCATGCTCGGCGTCGGTTGTGCGAACGCCAAGACTTTTTTGAAACGGCTCAATCATTACGGCGTGACGCGGGAGGAATTTTCCGCCGCGCTGGCAGAGCTGGATAAACTGGAGGAATCGAATGCTGACGCCACAGATTGCCGATAAGGGTGTAACAAAACATATATTGAGGTCCTTCGGCCTGCACGCGTCGCGGCGGCTCGGACAAAATTTCCTGATCTCGCCCGCCGTCGTGCGCGGCGTCGTTGAAGCGGCGGAGATCGGGCCGGGCGATCATGTGCTGGAGATCGGCCCGGGAATCGGGACGCTGACGCAGGGACTCTTGGAGGCGGGCGCGGAGGTCACGGCAGTGGAGCTCGACAAGAAGCTGCCCGCCGTACTTGCGGAAACGCTTCGCGGTTACGAGCATCTTACCGTCGTGCAGGGCGACATCCTGAAGACGGACATAGCGGCGTTGATGGGCGGCGAGCCGTTCAAGGTCGCTGCGAATCTTCCGTACTATATCACGACGCCGATCTTGCTCGCGCTGTTGGAACAAAAATTGCCGATCACGCGGATCGTCACGATGGTGCAGAAAGAAGTGGCCGAGCGCATGACGGCGCGTCCCGGCGGCAAGGACTACGGCGCGCTGTCCGTGGCGGTGCAGTACCATACGGAGCCGGAAATCGTGCTCGACGTGCCGCCGAACTGTTTCCTGCCCGCGCCGGAGGTCGATTCTTCGGTCATTGTCTGCGCGGTGCGGAAAACGCCCGCGGTGGCGGTGAAGGACGAAACCATGTTTTTCCGCGTTGTGAAAGCCGCTTTCGGGCAGCGGCGCAAAACGATTGCCAACGCGCTGAAAACGCTCGGCGTTTCGAGGGAGCGGATCGACGGCGCGCTCTTAGCGGCGGGCGTGGCGACAGAGCGGCGCGGCGAGACGATGTCCCTCGCCGAATTCGCCGCCGTTTCAGACGCATTGACGGAAAATTGAAATTGGAAAAAAGCAAGAGCTTTTCACGAGAGTTTCGTGGAAAGCTCTTTTTGTGTAGCCGTGCCGGATTATTTGACACGGTATATAAAGCGTGATAAAATAAAAAATTTTTACACGGGGGGAATGATTTGTGCTATAATAATCTCGCGAGTGTATGCGTCAGCTTATCTCATATCGAGAGATTTTTTGGCTGTCTTGGCAAATGCCTCGAAGTCGCAGTCGGAGAACTACGTCGAGAGGCATTTAACAACGTCAGCCGGAAAAAGAACCGATATGAGCGTGGGGAGGTGAGAATTTGCTTCAAGTGGGAGATCAGGTCGTTTACCCGATGCACGGCGCGGGTGTAATCTCGGAAATCGAACAATGCGAGGTCATGGGCGAGAAGAAGTCGTACTATGTCCTTCAGATGCCGATTGGCAATATGAAAGTGATGATTCCGATAGACAATGTGGATAATATCGGACTTCGCGACGTGATTACCAAAAAGGAAGTCGCGAAAGTGGCGGAAGTGCTGGCCGATACGCCGGAACGCGCGGTCGGAAGCTGGAACAAGCGCTTTCACGCAACCCTCACGCGTATGAAGACGGGAGATATTTGCGACGTCGCGGCCGTGGCGCGTAATCTGATCTTGCAGGATCGGATTCGCAAGATTTCCAGCGGCGAGCGCAGGCTGCTCGACCTCGCGAAGCAGATTCTCGTCAGCGAGCTCGTTTATGCCTGCAAAAAGACGCCGGAGGAGATTGGCGCGTGGATGGACGAGATTTTGGAGAAAAACGGATTTGATAAATAGCCAAAGCCGAATATGCTTTGACAAAGCGGATAAATCGTTATGACGAGGAAAAGATTTCCTCGTTGGAACGCTAAAAAAGAGGATTTGTCTATCGACAAAATCTGGACAGTGGCGTTATAATGAATTTATCCGCTTTTTTATCCATTATTTATATTAAGGAAGGAGGTGAAAGATATGCTTGATAAGGTTTTGCGCTTTTTCATTATTGCCGTCATGGCGGTGGCGGGAGCCGCGTTGATGCAGCCTGCCAGTCCGGCCTTGACACAGTTTATTGGGACGGAAATCCTGAAAACGCATATGGGCGTTCTTCGCATGACGTTTGCGGGGCTGCTCTGCATTCTTGCGGGCGCGGCGATTGGCGCACTGGTCGGTTCTCTGACGGCTTCTTATCTTATTTCGACGCTGAAACGCTTTTCCGCATGGGTGGAGACGCAGCTCAACAAGATGCCGATTCATGACGTGCTGGCGGGCGTGATTGGACTTTCTCTTGGACTTATTCTTGCTGCATTATTAGGGGCGGCGTTTTCGCGCATCCCCATCGTCGGGAATTATCTTCCCGTGGTATTCGCAATCGTATTTGGCTATCTCGGTATTCGCATCACGATGACGAAGCGCGAAGAAATAGCAGAGATGTTCAATTTCATCCCTCGCTTTTTCAAAGACGTCTTGAAAGCGCGCGAAGTCAGGCAGGAGCCAGTCGTCATTCCGGCGCCGGAGTCGTTGCCGGAGGCAAAGAAAGAGTCTGCGCCTCTCGATGAGGACAAGCGGTACAAGCTGCTCGATACGAGCGCGATCATTGACGGACGCATCGCGGACGTGATAGACAGCGGATTTCTTGAAGGGACGCTGTTGATTCCCGTGTTCGTGCTGGAGGAGCTTCAGCGCATCGCGGATTCGGCGGACGCTTTGAAGCGCGTACGCGGGCGGCGCGGGCTGGACATCCTGCAAAAGATTCGCTCGGAGGAAAAGCTGCCGGTGGAGATCGACAGCCGGGACTTCGACGATATTGCGGAGGTCGACTCGAAACTGGTGCGGCTCGGTCAGCTCGTCGGCGGCAAGATCGTCACGAACGACTACAACCTGAACAAGGTGTCGGAGCTTCGGGGCGTGCCGGTGCTGAACGTCAACGAATTGGCAAACGCGGTGAAACCGGTAGTCGTACCCGGCGAGTCCATGCGCGTGACGGTCGTCAAAGACGGCAAGGAGCAGGGACAGGGCGTCGCGTATCTCGACGACGGCACGATGATCGTCATCGAGGGCGGCCATCGCCATCTGAACCAGGCAATCGACGTAGAAGTGACGTCGGCGCTGCAAACGGCGGCGGGACGTATGATTTTCGCGAAGCCACGACGGTACGCGAAAGGGTGAAAGGTTACGAGGAGTGAAGACAAGGCGACGCTTTGCTTCACTCCTTTTGTATGAAAAGGAGCGTTTTATGGTTACGGTGATTTTTCCGGCGGCGGGAGAAGGACGCCGCATGAACGCGGGAAAGAACAAGGTGCTTCTGGAACTTCTGGGAAAGCCGATTCTTGTCCGGACGCTGCTGCGTTTTTCCGAGTGTTCGGCGGTGGACGATTTTATCGTCGTGGTCGGTGAGGAAGACGTGGAAATGGTGACGGCGACGCTTGCGAAAACCGGCGGGCTGAAACCCTTTCGCGTGGTCGCGGGCGGCTCGGAGCGTCAGTACAGCGTGCGAAACGGCCTCGCGGCGCTTCACCCGGACGCGGAGGTCGTGCTCGTCCACGACGCGGCGCGCCCGCTCGTTTCCGTGAAAACGATCGAGGCGGTGGTCGCGGAGGCGTGGCGCAGCGGTGCGGCTATCGCGGCGGTGCGCGCGAAAAACACGATCAAGATCGTGCGCGGGGATGGCGTCGTCGAATCGACGCCGGAGCGCGCGAAGCTCTGGGAAGTGCAGACGCCGCAGGGATTTCGGCGCGACATATTGGAAGAGGCGTATCGGCGTGCAGAAGCGGAGGGCTTTCTCGGCACGGACGACGCCGGACTCGTGGAGCGGCTGGGGCTTTCCGTGCGCGTAGTCGAGGGCAGCTATCGGAACATAAAAGTCACGACGCCGGAAGACCTTTGGGTGGTCGAGACGTTCATGCAGCGAGATATCGTGGGAAGCGTCAAAGCAAAAATGGAGAGCGCGGGCGAGGATATAGACGCGGCGCTCGACGGGCTGGACGCGTTCGCCGACAAATTGGCCGCGACGGTAACTGAAAAGATTCGGGCGTATCGGAACAAGGGGGAGAAACAATGACGCGGTTTGGCATGGGATATGACGTGCATCGCCTCACAGAAGGGCGAAAGCTGATCCTCGGCGGCGTGGAGATTCCCTGGGAAAAGGGACTTCTCGGTCATTCGGATGCGGACGTGCTGCTGCACGCGATCGCGGACGCGCTGCTTGGCGCGGCGGCGCTTGGGGATATCGGGCGTCATTTCCCCGATACGGACGAGAAGTTTGCGGGGGCGGACAGCCGGAAGCTCCTCGGAGAGGTCGTGCGGCTCGTCAGGGAAAAGGGCTATCGCGTCGGCAACGTGGACGCGACGATCGTGGCGCAGGCGCCGAAGCTTGCGCCTCATATTGAGCAAATGACGGAAAATATCGCCGCCGTGCTCGGCGTCGGGCGCGACTGTGTGAACGTCAAGGCGACGACGGAGGAACGTCTCGGCTTCACCGGCAGCGGAGAGGGTATGTCAGCGTACGCGGTGGCCGGAATCGAAAAAGAGTAGATTGTCATTGCCATCCATGTCGTAATTGTGAAATTTTCTGTTAATTCTTAAACTGCTTGCCTGGTAAGGGATTTCTCCGGGCTTCTTTTTTGCATGAAAATTTTAAAGTAAGAATTCCTTACTTTCTTACTTTAAAATTTTGCTTGTGCTACAAGCCCTTTACGTTATAATGTTTTGCATGAAATAAAAGATGAGGAGGAGAGCCGATGAAGTTCGCGCATATTTCCGATCTGCATCTGGGAAAGCGGCTCTATGAGGTCTCGCTTCTGGAAGATCAGGTTTACATTTTGGAGGAGATTCGCGCCGCTTTGCGGGAAGAAGCGCCGGACGCGGTGCTGATCGCGGGCGACGTATACGACAAGAGCGCGCCGTCGGCGGAAGTGGTGCGCCTTTTTGACGACTTCCTTTCAGGGCTCGTGGCGGACGGGCAGAAGACGTTTGTCATCAGCGGAAATCACGATTCGGCGGCGCGGGTGGCTTACGGCGGGCGCATCATGCAAAGAAGCGGCGTTTACCTTTCCGCGCCCGCTTACGACGGCGACGTCCGCCCTGTGACGCTCACGGACGCGCACGGCCCCGTCGATATTTTCCTGCTGCCTTTCATCAAGCCGACGCATGTGGCGCTGGCATTTCCGGACGAGAAAGTTGAAAGCTATACGGACGCGCTTCGCGTGGCCGTCGGGCATTTGCCGATGGAAGAGAAGCGGCGCAGCGTGCTGGTGGCCCATCAGTTCGTGACGGGCGCGATGCGTTCGGACTCGGAGGAGGTATCCGTGGGCGGCT
>JAFZRW010000145.1 GCA_017619685.1 Schwartzia sp. (in: firmicutes) | reverse complement strand
GGCGCTTATCGCGCCGATCCTGCCGCTTATTGTGATCGCTGTTTTGCGCGTGAGCGTCGGGCTCGGAAAGGCGGCGGACAGCAGGATCGATCCGGTGGCGGCCGCCGCTCTCGGTTTTATCGCCGCCTCGTTCTACGCGGCGATCCTGACGAATCCGCGCCGGACCGTCGATATCCTGGCGGGGGCATTGGTGGAAGGGATACAGGACGTCGCGGGTGTGTTGTTCCTGTTCATGGGAATCGGTATGCTTGTCGCGGCGACGACGCACCCGGCGGCAGCGGATTTCTTGCGGGAAACCCTTTCCGCCTTGCTGCCGTCTTCGCTCACGGGCCTGTTCCTGTTCTTCGCTCTGTTCGCGCCCGCGGCGCTCTATCGCGGTCCGTTGAATCTCTACGGCATGGGCGCGGGTGTCGCTGCACTTTTGATGGGCATGGGCACGTTTCCGGCGGCTGCGCTCTGCGGCATGTTCATCGCCGTTGGATATATCCAGACGCTTGCCGACCCCACAAATTCGCACAATACATGGATCGGCGGCTTCGTCGGCGTCGACACGGCGGCGATCCTGCGGCGCGTTCTTCCTTACGGGTGGGCGATGTGCCTCTTGATGCTCGCCTATGCGTTCCTTTTGTCGAGGGGGTGACGCGATGCGGCGGGTACGGATCGGGATAGACGTCGGCGGCACGTTCACGGACGCGGTCGCCATCGATGACGCGACGGGAGAAATCATAGGAACGGCGAAACGGCCGACGACCCACGACGCAAAAGAGGGTGTGGCGGATGGCATTATCCGCGTTCTGGGCGAGCTCCTGCGAGCCAATTCCATCGCGCCGGAGGAGGTCGTCTTCATCGCGCACGGCACGACGCAGGCGACGAACGCGCTTCTCGAAGGAGATGTGGCGAAAGTTGGCGTGTTGGCGATGGGGAGCGGCTTCCTGTCAGGCCGCGTCAAGTCCTCCGCCAACGTCGGAGATATCCCGCTGGCGCCGGAGCGGGCGCTGAAGACGGAATACGCCTATCTGGAGACAGCGGACGCGGAAGCGTCGGCAGAAGAGATTCGCGCGTCTGTCGAGGAGCTGCGGGGAAAAGGCGCAGAGGTCGTCGTCGCGACGGAAGCCTTCGGCGTGGACGACTCCGCGAACGAGGAGACGGCGGTGCGGATTGCGCGGGAAGCGGGGATGTTCGCGACGGGCGGCTACGAGGTCTCTCGGCTTTACGGGCTCCGCGTCCGCACGCGTACCGCCGTCGTAAACGGCAGCCTGATTCCGAAGATGATGGAAACGGCGGATATGACCGAGGGCTGCGTGAAGCGCTCCGGCGTCGGCGCGCCGCTGATGATCATGCGCTGCGACGGCGGCGTGATGACCACGGAGGAAGTGCGGCGGCGGCCGATCCTGACGATGCTTTCGGGGCTTGCGGCAGGAGTTGCGGGCGTCCTGATGCACGAGCGGCTTTCCGACGGCATATTTCTCGAATCGGGCGGCACCTCCACCGATATTTCCGTGGTGAAGGACGGCCGCGTGATGGTGCGCAACGCCGAAGTCGGCGGACATAAGATGTATCTTTCGTCGCTGGACGTGCGGACGATAGGCGTCGCGGGCGGCAGCATGATCCGTGTCGAGCAGGGGCGCGTCGCGGGCGTCGGGCCGAGGAGCGCGCATATCGCGGGCCTTTCCTACGAAGTTTTTTCCGAGCCGCTGAAAGACGCGCGGCTCGAGCTTGTCGCGCCCCGCGCCGAGGATGCGTCGGCCTATGCGGCGGTGGTCGGCGCGGACGGTCGCCGCGTCGCATTGACGTTGGCGGGGGCGGCGAATCTCTTGGGCAGCGTGCCGGAGGGAGATTACGCGTCGGGCGATCGTGAGGCGGCGCGTGTCGCATGGCAGGCGCTGGGAGACGTTGTCGGCTGTACGGCGGAGGAAGCGGCGCGGCGGGCGATGGATTTTGCGGCGGAGGGCGTCGGAAATATCGTGCGGCGGCTCATCGAGGAATACAAGCTCTCCGAGGCTTCACTGTGCCTTGCCGGAGGGGGAGGCAGCGCCGGCGTGATCGCGCCCTGGCTCGGCAAGACGCTGGGTCTTCGTTGGAAGATCGTAAAAAACGCGCCAATCATTTCGACAATCGGCGTCGCGATGGCGATGGTGCGGGAGACCGTCGAAAGGACTGTCGCGAATCCGACGGAAGAGGATGTGCGGAAAATCCGCCGCGAGGCGATGGAGCGCGTCATGCGCTCCGGCGCCGACGCGTCGACCGTCGAGATTGCCATCGAGATTGACCGCAAGGCGAATATCCTGCGCGCGACGGCGATGGGCGCGACGGAGTTCCGCCCGATGGAGGGCACGTCGGCACTTCCTTCGCCGCAGGAGCTTCGCGAGATCGCCGCACAGTCGATGGGGCTTTCCCTTTCGGAGGTCGAGGAAGCTGCCGCCGTCGGGAAATGGCATATTTTTGAAGGGCGAAAAAAAGAGAAGCGATGGGGAATCCTTCCCGTTTGGCGGCGGGAAGTGCGCGTCGCCGATCGGGAGGGTGTGATCCGTTTGCGGCGTGAGGGCCTCGGGGCGGTCGTAACGACAAAAGCGCGGCTGGCGGAGGATTTTGCGCTGCTCTTGGAAGAGACCGTCGAGTACGGTACGGTCGGCGGCGTGATCCCGGCGCTCTTCGCTTATTGCGGGGAAAAGCAGATCGACCTCTCGGGATTGGCGAGCGGCGAACAGGCGCTGGCGGTGCTCGCCGTCGAGTTGGAAGGGTCGCCGGAAGAGGAGAAACTTGTCGTCCTTGCGGTGCGATAAATTTTCGTAAAGCGCGGAAAAGGATTTTCACCTTTTTCCGCGAATACGGATATCTAGTGGAAAAATTCGCGGGATGGGCGAAGGAGATGATGGAATGAAGCTCGATATACGGCGCAGGATGCTGCTGCTTGCGTTGTCGGGGAGCATTCTGTCTTTTCTCGCGCTGGGCCTTATCGTTTTCTTCGGCGCGGCGGCGATGAGGGATACGGTCATGGAGCGGGGGCGTCTTCTCGGCGTTTCCGCTTCCGGTTTTGTCGAGACGTTTGCGGGCGAGCAGGCGCGTCGGCGTCTTTCCTCCCACGTCGGGGACAAGGCGCTCCTCATCGAGCGGGAGTTTGAGCACACGCGCCGGGATGCGGAAGAGATTGCCCAGACGATGAACCTGATCTTGGCGGCGCAGGGAGATTATCTGCCGCGTGCACTTCCCGATCCGCATACGGAGACCGTCGCGTCCGGCGAGCCGTATCTGAACATGAGCCGCGCGGTAGAGGCAGGCGGCGTGGACGAGGAAGCGCGACGAAAAATGGGCGTCGCGGCCAATATCGCCGATTCCCTTGCGGTGCGCAACCGCTTTTACACGGGCGTTTTCGTCGGCTCGAAAGACGGCTGGCTCATTGCGGCGGACGTTACGAAAGACGGCGCGCCCGCCCGTTTCAGCGAAAAATTCCTCGACAGCTACGATCCGCGCGAAATGAACTGGTATAAACTAGCGGCGGAGGCGGGAAAGACCATCTTTACTGACCTCTACGTCGATACGAACGGAACCCGCTGTATTACCTGTGCGACGCCCTTTTACGACGAGGATGGCTTCGCGGGCGTCGTCGGAGTCGACTGCAACGCAGAGGAAATCTATCAGCAGGCCGTCGACATGAATTCGGCGGGCGCGACGGACGTGAGCTTTATCCTGAACAAGCGCGGCGAGATCTTGTTTTCGACGAAGCGGGAAGGAACGCTCGCGGTTGCGGACAAGCCGCGCGATCTTCGGAACTGCGGGGACAAGCGTCTTGAGATGGAGGCGTCGGCGATGGCGTCGGGAAAGAACGACGTGTCTCTCGTGTCGATTGACGGAGAAGGCGTCTATCTCGCTTACGCGCCGATGGCGTCCATCGGCTGGAGTTTCGGACAGGTCATCGCGCAGACGGAAGTGACGTATCCGGCGCGTTACGCGAAGGACAATCTCCAGACACAGATGCGGGAATTTGCAGGGGACGTTCGCGGAAACGTGAGGCGGCTGGCGGGCGTCGGCGCGGCGTTCCTGCTCT
This sequence comes from Schwartzia sp. (in: firmicutes), assembly GCA_017619685.1. Taxonomy (GTDB): domain Bacteria; phylum Bacillota; class Negativicutes; order Selenomonadales; family Selenomonadaceae; genus RUG12372. Next base: position 2,549 of record JAFZRW010000145.1, on the reverse strand, counting down.
TGGCGCTCCTGGCTATAGTCGCGCTCAGCGTGAAGGCCTCCGGTCATTTCGTGCGGCCAATCCTGTCGCTGACGGAAGGCGTCAATGAGATCGCGCAGGGCAATCTCGACCGAAAGCTCGACGTCCATACGGGCGACGAGATCGAGCGTCTTGCGGACTGCGTCAACGATATGACCGACAATCTCAAGACGCATATCGAGAATTTGGCGAAGGCGACGGCGGAAAAGGAACATATCAAAGCGGAACTATCCGTCGCGCAGCGCATACAGGAAGGAATGCTTCCGGCCGTGTCGTCCGTTCTTTCCGGGCAAACGGCCTTCGACCTCGACGCGGGCATGACACCGGCGAAAGAGGTCGGCGGCGATTTCTACGATTTCTATATGCTGGACGAAAATCGCCTAGCGGTCGCGATTGCCGACGTGTCGGGGAAAGGCGTTCCCGCCGCGCTGTTCATGGTCGTCGCGAAAACGGTGCTCGAAAACTGCACATTGTCGGCGAAGCCGGAAGAAAGTCTTGCCGACGTCGTAGCGCGGGCGAACGACCGGATTTCCCAAAACAACGATCAAATGATGTTCGTGACCGTGTTCTTCGGCGTGCTCGACCTTCGGACGGGCGTTTTCGATTATGTGAACGCGGGACACAATCCGCCGCTTGCGGCGCTCGGCGGCGAGCCCTTTGCGTATCTCGTTCCCGAGGGGAAGCCGGATAAACCCCTCGGCGTGATGGAAGGACTCGCTTTCCATCAGCGCAGCCTGACGCTCGCGGCGGGCGACGCGTTGTTCTTCTATACGGACGGCGTGACCGAAGCGGTGGACGAAAAAGCGGAGCTTTACGGCGAGGGACGCCTCAAGGCGGCGCTGGATCGGGAGGTCAACCCATTACCGTCGATGAAGGAACTTCTCGCCGCCGTCCGGCAGGATATGTCCGCTCATGTCGGCGAAGCGGAGCAGTCGGACGATATTACGATGATGGCCCTTCGGTATTCGGCGGAGCGTCGTCCTATTGCGTGAATCATTATTCTGCCTTATTATAATGACAGGATTATTGCGAGGGGGAACTTTTTATGGATATCAAGAAAGAAAAGAACGGGACTACGCTGACGATGGCGCTTTCGGGGCGGCTCGACACGGTGGCCGCCGCCGATTTCGAGAAAGAATTGAACGCTTCATTGGACGGCGTCGAATCGCTGATCTTTGACTGCGCGGATTTGACCTATGTGGCCTCTTCGGGACTTCGCGCGTTTCTGATGGTGCAGAAGCGAATGAACAAGCAAGGGAAAATGGTGATGCGCCATGTGCAGGACGCGGTCATGGAAGTGCTGACGATGACGGGTTTCGACGACCTTTTGCAGATAGAGAAATGAAGACCGACGAAGTTCGCATTGAAGCAAAAGTGGAAAATCTGCCCGCCGTCATCGCTTTCGCGACGGAGACGCTGACAGGCCGTTGTCCGCCGCGTTCGCGCATGCATGTCGAACTCGTGACGGAGGAGATTTTTGTCAATATTGCGAGTTACGCCTATCCTGAGACGGGCGGATTCGTCACGATACGGCGGAGCGGCGGCGAAGGGCCGGAGGGATTGACGCTTACGTTCATTGACGGCGGCGTTCCCTACGATCCGCTGCAAAAGCCGGACCCTGATCTGACGCTCCCATTGGAGGAGCGTCCCATCGGCGGACTCGGCGTGTTCCTCGTGAAGGAGCTCGTCGACGAGGTGCGCTATGAGAATAAAGACGGAAAGAATATCCTGACCGTCCGGACGATCATCGGCAACGATGAAGAATAACGAAAAGTTGGGCCGTCGCAGGAAGATGCGTTCTTCTTGCGACGGCCCAATCTTGTAATCGTGAAATTTTCTGTCAAGTCTCGGAACCCTTGTCTTGTATGTGATTCCTTTGGGTCTGTTTTTACCATGAAAATTTTGAAGTAAGAATTTCTTACTTCAAATTTTTATGCGACGGCCTCTTCCTTGTCAAAAAGGCGTCATGGCTCGGACGCGTCCTGTCCCGCTTTTTGCACGATGGCGCGCGCCATGCGCTCGAATTTCACACGCGGGATCATGACGGCGTGGCCGCAGCCCTCGCATTTCATACCGAAATCCATGCCCGTGCGCGTGATCTTCCAAAGGTCGCTGCCGCACGGGTGCTTTTTTTTCATGCGGACGACGTCGCCCACGTTATATTGAACCTTCTCGACCATGTTTTTCCTTTCTCTGCCGGATCTTTTTCCGTCTGCCGTTGTCAAAGCCTCTCGACGTAGTTTCTCCACTACGACTTCGAGTCTTTTCCTAGGCAGACGAAAAAATCTCTCGGCAGGAATCCTCGAATTTGTTTATTTCAAGTTCTCTTTGTGTTATGCTTGTTGTCGAGGTGAATCAAATGAAAGTTTCCGTTCTGCAAATGCCCGTCGTCATCGGCGACCGTGACAGAAACGAAGCAACGCTTCGGCGGATGATGGATGTCGCCATGAAAGACGCGCCCGACGTCGTCGTATTGCCGGAGCTTTGGGACGTCGGTTTTTTCCCGCGTCCGCTGGAAGATTATCTGGACG
>JAFZRW010000144.1 GCA_017619685.1 Schwartzia sp. (in: firmicutes) | reverse complement strand
CGTCATCATGCACGAAAGCAAATTCGCGGATCAGGCGCATTCGCCGCGCGGCGCGGTCGGCCTCATGCAGCTGATGCCGGAAACGGCGGAATGGATTGCAGGGCAGCTGGGAGAAGAGGATTTTTCTTTGGAGAAGCTTCGGGAGCCGGAAATGAATATCCGTTATGGAACGTGGTATTTGGCGCATTTGGAGCAGGAATTCGACGGGAATCAGGTCCTGACGCTCGCCGCGTACAACGCGGGACGAGGCACGGTGCACGAATGGATGGAGGAACGGGGCTGGGCGCCGAATTTCAACGATATATCGGCAATCCCGTATCCTGAGACGCGCTTTTATGTGGCGCGCGTGCTCAAGGACAGGAAACAGTATGAGACGTTGTACCATCCGACGGATGGGAATTGAAGATATGACATGGAGTGCGTGATGCGAAAATATTGCGTCGTACCGCAAAAAACGAATAAATTTTGGCTGCTCGTCAAGGGCATGGAACTGACGAAAGAGGAGCGCGCGCTGTTCCAGCGCTGCTTTATTCGTCATGTCGAGGTGTCGCCGGATACTTCCACGTGGGAGATCGTGCTGACGACGCAGGAACTGATCGACGAGGCTTTGCTGGCGGCCGCCGCCGTTTACATCGAGCAGAAGTGCGGCCTGCGCGAAGTCATTTTCTATCAGGACGTGCTCGATCTCGCCGCGGCGCTTTCCAAGGGCTGGCTGCAGCTTGTGAAGCGCGTGACGGAGGACGCGCCCGCCATTCGCGAAGTATTGATGCACGCCCAGCACGTCGTTTCGGACGGAAAGCTCCGCGTACGCGTGGGCAGCGCCATCGCCGGCGCGCTTCTGGAAAGGCACGATGTGGCGGGGCGGCTTTCGCGCGTCGTGGGGGAGCTGACGGGCTGCTATTGCGACGTCGTCTGCGAGGCGTACGACGGCGAAGCCTGCGACGCGCCGGATACGGACAATGCGATTTGCCGCTCGGAGGCGTATCAGGAAGCGCTGCGTCAGGAGCAAAAACATGAGCCGGTGCCCGTTGCGAGTCCGTCGGCTCCGGCTTTCGGAGGCAGGCAAAAGCGGCAGGGCAAAAAGAAGGAGACGGCGGCCGGCCATATTTTCGGCAACGGGACTGCCGGTGAGATCAAGCCGATCTGCGAGATCGAAAACGAGGAAAAATCGGTTGTCGTGGTCGGCGTGCTCACGAAAGTGGACGGGCGCGAGCTTCGGAAAACGAATTTCATTTTTTTCGACATAGCCGACGAGGCGCAGGGTATCAGCGCCAAAGCGTTTTTCGAGGACAAAGAGGAATATGCGCGCATTCTCGACGTGATGAAGAAGGGCGCCAAGCAGGGCATGCAGGTGCGCGTTCGCGGCGCGATCCGGTTTGACACTTACCAGAACGCGCTGGTGCTTTTCGCTTACAGCGTGAAAGAGGAGCCGGTGCCGCTGCGGGAGGACAAAGCGGAGGTCAAGCGTGTCGAGCTGCACGCGCATACGCAGATGAGCGCGATGGACTCCGTCGTATCGACGAAGACATTGGTGCGGACGGCGGCGCGCTGGGGCTGGGACGCCGTCGCCATTACCGACCACGGCGTCGTGCAGGCGTTCCCGGACGCGATGAACGTTGTCGAAGAGGAGAAGCTGGACGTCAAGATCATCTACGGCATGGAAGGCTACCTGACCGGAGACGATTATAAACAGCGGCACGCGAATCACATCATCCTGCTGGCGAAGAATAAGGAAGGCCTGCATAATCTGTACGAACTCGTCTCCTTTTCCCATTTGCGCTTTTTCTACCGCCAGCCGCGCATACCGAAGGAGATCCTGAAAGAATATCGCGAAGGTCTGATTGTCGGCTCCGCGTGCGAGGCGGGCGAACTCATTCGCGCAATCGTGGCGCATGAGAGCGAGGAGAAACTCCTGGAAATTGCGGATTTCTACGATTACCTGGAAATCCAGCCAATCGGGAACAACGCGTTCCTCGTGCGCAGCGAGGAGTTCCCAGACGTCAACACCGACGAAGACCTTCGGAATATCAACCGCAAAGTGGCGGAACTTGCCAGGAAGCTCGGCAAGATGCTGGTCGCGACTTGCGACGTCCATTTCCTGAATCCGGAGGATTCGATTTATCGCGCGGTCATCATGAAGGGCAAGGGATTCGACGACGCCGATCTTCAGCCGCCGCTTTATCTCCGCACGACGGAGGAAATGCTGAAGGAATTCGATTACCTGGGCGAGGAAACGGCGTACGAGGCCGTCGTCACGAATCCGCGCCGTATCGCCGAGATGGTCGGGCGTTTCAAGCCGATTCCGGACAATCTGTATTCTCCGTCGATTCCGGGCGCGGACGAGGAGATTCATGATATGTCGTACCGAAGGGCGCACGAGATGTACGGCGAGAATCTGCCCGCCGTCGTGCAGGCGCGCCTCGATCAGGAGCTGAAGCCGATCATCGGGCACGGATTTTCCGTATTGTATCTAATCGCGCATAAGCTCGTGAAAAAATCGAATATCGACGGCTATCTTGTCGGGTCGCGAGGCTCGGTCGGCTCGTCCTTTGTCGCGACGATGACCGACATCACGGAGGTCAATCCGCTGCCGCCGCATTGGCGCTGCCCGAAGTGCAAATACAGCAAATTCATCACGGACGGCTCGTACAGCTCCGGCTTCGACTTGCCGGACATGACGTGCCCTGTCTGCGGTGAGCCGCTGACGAAGGACGGGCACGATATCCCGTTCGCCGTATTCCTCGGCTTCGACGGAGACAAAGTACCGGATATCGACCTTAATTTTTCCGGCGTCTATCAGCCGGTGGCGCATAAATACACGGAGCAGCTTTTCGGGCGCGACAACGTGTATCGCGCGGGCGAGATCATGGCGGTCAAGGACAAGACCGCGTACGGGTATGTGAAAAAATATTATGAAGAAAAGGGCGAAAAGAAGCACGACGCGTTCATCCAGCGCATCGTGAACGGCTGCGTCGGCACGAAGCGGACGACGGGCCAGCACCCTGCGGGCATCATGGTCGTGCCGAGAAACATGGATATCCACTTCTTCTCGCCGATCCAGCGTCCCGCGGACAAGACGGATTCCGATACCGTCACGACGCATTTCGATTATCATTCCATTTCGAGCCGTCTCGTCAAGCTTGATATCCTCGGACATGATGATCCGACTGTCATCAAGATGCTCGAGAATCTCACGCATCGCGACCCGAAGACGATCCCCTTCGACGATCCGGCGACGCTTTCGCTGTTCCATTCCACGGAGGCGCTGGGCGTGACGCCGGAGGAACTGGGCGCGACTTCCGGCACGTTTGGCATACCGGAGTTTCGCACGGGCTTCACGCGGAAGATGATCGACGACACGCAGCCTGCCTGCTTCAGCGATCTTGTACGCATTTCCGGATTTTCCCACGGCACGGACGTCTGGCTGAACAATGCGCAGGACCTCATTCGCGGAGGCACGTGCACGCTTCACGACGCCATATCGGCCCGCGACGACATCATGATGTATCTGATCCATAAGGGGATCGATCCGCTGCTTTCCTTCAAGACGATGGAGTCCGTGCGAAAAGGCAAAGGCATCAAGCCGGACGTGGTGGAAAAGCTAAAGGAGGGCGGCGTGCCGGAATGGTACGTCGAATCGTGCCAGAAGATCAAGTATCTGTTCCCGCGCGCGCACGCGACGGCCTACGTCATGATGGCGTACCGCATCGCCTATTGCAAGGTGCATTATCCGCTGGCGTTTTACGCGGCGTATTTCTCCATTCGCGCCGACGCTTTTGACGCCAATATCATCGCGGCGGGCAAGGACGCCGTGCAGAAGAGCCTGAAAGAACTGGAAGCGTTGGAAGCGGTCAAGGAACTGGACGTGAAGCAGAAAGAACTGCGCATCGTGCTGCAGCTCGCATGGGAAATGTACTTGCGCGGCTTCTCGGTGGAACACGTCGATCTTTATCGTTCCGACGCGGAACAATTCATCATCCTGGAGAATTCGCTGCTGCCGCCGTTCACGTCGCTGAAAGGATTCGGCACGGTCGCCGCGAAATCTATTGTCGCCGCGCGAAAAGACGGACGCTTTACCTCCGTCGCCGATATCAAGAAACGCACGTCCGCCGTATCGAAGACGAATATCGAGCTTCTGCGCGAGCATGGCTGTCTCGACGGCATGACGGAAAGCGACCAGCTGGAGCTCTTCTGAGGAGGCGTTGGATATGCGATTGAAGAAACTCGTTTTCCTGACTTTCTTTTTGTTGATTGCGTTGTTCCCCTTTGCCGTGCGGGCGGAGGAGACGGACGATTCGTACCGACTTTCCAAAGTGCTCGTGCTGAGCCGGCACAATCTTCGTACGTCGACTGCGGGCGGCGTGCGCGTACTGCCTGCGCTGACGCCTCACGAGTGGGCGCATTGGACGGCGGCCCCCGGGAATTTGTCCATGAAGGGCGCCGAGCTCGAAACCTTGATGGGGCAGTATTTTCGTCAATGGCTCGAAAGCGAAGACCTGATGGACGAAAATCATGTCCCGGCGACAGGGGAGATGCGTTTTTACGCGAATTCCTTCCAGCGTACGATTGCGACGGCTCGTTATTTCGCCGCCGGCATGCTGCCGATGGCGGACGTGCGCGTCGAGCGTCGGCTGGCGCTGGACGAGGCCGATCCCGTCTTCTTGCCGGGGGCAGGTACGATCAGCGACGATTTTCGGACGCGGGCAATGGCGGAACTGTATGCGCAGGGCGGGATCAAAGGGCTTGCCCGCAGGCTGGAAAAAGAAACCGCGCTGCTTTCGGACGTGCTCGATTTCAAGGATTCGGCGTATGCGAAAGAACACGGCATGACCGCGTTTTCCACGGAGGACGTCGAATACGAGCTGGACACGCTCAAGATCAGCGGATCGTTTCGCCTCGCCATGCGCGCGGGCGACGCGCTGACGCTGCAGTATTATGAGGGAGACAGTTCGACGGACGCTTCTTTCGGCCATGCGCTGACGACGGAGGACTGGCGGGGAATCGCACGGATAAAGGATATGGGAATCCTTGCGCTGTTCCGTATGCCGACGTTGTCGAGACGGCTGGCATATCCGCTGATTTCCGAGATGAGAAACGAACTGCTGCTGGACGGAAGAAGATTCACGTTCCTTTGCGGGCACGACATCAATCTGTCGACGGTGCTTTCCGCGCTTGGCGCTGAAGACTTCTCGCTGCCGGACACGATCGAGGAAAAGACGCCGATCGGCGCGAAGCTTGTCGTCGAGAAGCGGATTGACGAAGACGGCGCGGAGTACGCGTCGCTGAAGCTCGTCTACCAGAGCGCGGAGCAGATGCGGGAGCGCACGCCGCTGTCCATGGACGTGCCGCCGATGATATTCCCGCTCCGGCTTTCCGGGATGCAAGCCAATGCGGACGGGCTCTACCCCTTCGACGAAGTCGTCCGCCGCATGGACGAGGCGATTGCCGCGGGAAAAGAAGAATAACGCAACTAATAAGAATCCCTGCACGGAAGACGATTTCCGTCCGTCCGGTTGCAGGGATTTTTCACATCTATAACGAATACTATATGCATACGAAAGAAAGGAGGCGTTTCGTATGGAGGAGATGGGCGCGGGAATATTACAGGTGCTTTTATTGGCGATCCTGTTTCTCGGGCTCTTGGTGGAGTTCAAGACGGGCGGCCTCGGCGTCGGGGCCATGCTGGGCATTACGGCGGCGGGCGTGTTCTTCGGCAGCCGCTATGTGCAGGGGCTCGTTTCGATGGTGCAGATCGGCATCTTTCTCGCCGGCGTGCTCTGCATCGTCATAGAAATGCTCGCGCCGACGGTGGGGCTTCTGGCGGGGCTCGGCGTCGCGGCCATGCTTTACAGCGTCGTACTCGCGCTGGGCGGCACGATGAACGCGGTGGGTGCGCTCGTCGCGGCGATGGCGATCGCCGTGCTGGTATTCGTGCTGATCGTGAAGCGGCTGCCGTCGTCGAAACTTTGGCGGCACCTTGTGCTGCACGACAGTACCACGACGGAAAGCGGCTACGTCAGCGCCGAGACGCGGGCGGAGCTTGTAGGCTGCACGGGACGCGCGGAGACGGAGCTTCGCCCGTCGGGCCGCGCGCTCGTCGACGGACAGCTTGTCGACGTCGTGTCGGAGGGCGCGTTTATCGGGAAAGGGGCGGCAGTTACCGTCGTTTCTGTGAACGGCAGCCGTGTGGTGGTTCGAGAGAATAGAGTGGAATGAGGAGGAGATCTTTTTGGAATTGCTTTTAGGTTCAGGTTTCATGTTGGTGCTTGTCATCATCGCAGTCATGGTGTTCTTGAATTTCGTGCCGATCGGGCTTTGGGTGTCCGCGATCGCGGCAAACGTCAACGTCGGCATCTTTACGTTGGTCGGAATGCGTCTGCGGCGCGTCGTGCCGAGCAAGATCGTTTTGCCGCTGATCAAGGCGAACAAGGCGGGCCTCGACGTCTCGGTCAATCAGCTTGAAGCGCATTATCTCGCGGGCGGCAACGTCGACCGCGTGGTGGACGCGCTGATTGCCGCGCACCGCGCTTCGATCCCTCTGCCCTTTGAGCGGTCGGCGGCCATCGACCTTGCGGGCCGCGACGTGCTGGAAGCGGTGCAGATGAGCGTCAATCCGAAAGTCATCGAGACGCCGGTGGTCTCTGCGGTGGCGAAGAACGGCATCGAGCTTCGCATCAAGGCGCGCGTGACCGTGCGCGCGAATATCGACCGCCTCGTGGGCGGCGCCGGCGAGCCGACCATCATCGCCCGCGTCGGCGAAGGCATCGTCACGACAGTGGGCTCGGCGGAAAAACATACCGACGTGCTCGAGAGTCCGGACGAAATCTCGAAAACGGTGCTCGACAAGGGCCTCGACGCAGGCACGGCCTTCGAGATCCTTTCCATCGATATCGCCGACGTGGACGTCGGGCGCAACATCGGCGCTGAACTGATGACCGACCAGGCGGAGGCGGACAAGCGCATCGCCCAGGCGAAAGCCGAGGAGCGGCGTGCGATGGCCGTTGCGAAAGAGCAGGAAATGAAAGCCTACACGCAGGAAATGGAAGCGAAAGTCGTCGAAGCGCAGGCCGAGGTGCCGCATGCGATGGCGGACGCTCTCAGGAGCGGCAACATGGGCGTCATGGATTACTTCAACCTGAAAAACGTGCAGGCCGACACGAATATGCGGGACGCCATCGGAAAAACGGGCGCGGACGCGGGCGTGAAGCCGACGGCCCCCGTGGTGAAATAACATGAAAGGGAAGGGAGAAAGTTCCCCGGTAGGACTCGTCATCGTAGGCCTGTTTCTGCTGCATTGGTTCTCGTCGGTGTTTGGGTGGGATTATTTCGAGGACTTTTTCGAGGACTTCCCGCTGATTCCGGTGATGTGCGCGTTCGTCCTGTTCCGGATCGTCACGTCGGTGGGTAAGCGCACCCCAGTTCCGATGCCGAAGCCGCAGCCGATGCCGCAGCCGGAAGCGCCGGTGCAGAAACAGCCGAAGGACCTCGGCTTCAAGATCCCGCCCCTCAAAGGCGCACAGAAAACGGCGCAGACGCAGGCGCAGGACGCGTTGGAAGACGACGAGGCGCTGGACGCTTTGCGCCGGGACAGCTATGAACGCCATTTGGCGGAAAAGCAGGCACGGGAGCAGAAGATGGAACAGGAGCGCCTTGCGCGCGAGCATCAAAGCCGCGAGACGCAAACGGCGCAGTCGGAGGCATTGCGCTTTTCGCCCGACGCGCTCAAAAGCGCGGTGATCTGGTCGGAGATTTTGGGGAAACCAAAAGCGCTTAGGAGAAGATAACGAAAAAGCCTTCCCCTCTGGGGAAGGTGGCAGCCCGTAGGGCTGACGGATGAGGTTTAGAAATGTAACAGCTAATACAAGCGAACCTCACAAAACCTCACCCACCGCCTGCGGCGGTCCCCCCTCCCCACTGGGGAGGGCAAGGTTTTTCAGAATTTGTGTAAGGAGGATTGAATCTTTATGCCAATCAAGACCATTGGTTTCATCGGCCTTGGCGTGATGGGGGCGAGCATGGCGGCGCATATCATCGACGGCGGCTATGGTCTGATCGTCTACAACCGCACGCGGAGCAAAGCGGAGCCGCTTCTCTCGCGCGGCGCGAAGTGGGTGGATACCCCTGCCGAAGTCGCCGCCCTTTCGGACGTCGTCATTACCATCGTCGGCTATCCGAGAGACGTGGAAGAAGTCTATCTCGGCGAAAACGGAATCCTCAAAACGAAAAAAGGCGGCTACGTCATCGATATGACGACCTCCAGCCCTATGCTCGCGAAACGAATCTATGAGGCGGCAAAGGCGAAAGGCGTCGCCGCGCTGGATGCGCCCGTGTCCGGCGGCGACATCGGCGCGCGAAAGGCGCAGCTCGTCATCATGGTGGGCGGCGACCGCGAGGCCTTCGACGCGCTCCAGCCGGTGTTCAATCTCATCGGGCGTACGATACGCTATTTCGGCGGTGCGGGCGCGGGCCAGTACACGAAAATGGTCAATCAGATCGCCATCGCGTCGGGCATGGTCGGCGTCGCCGAAGCGGTGGCCTTCGCGAAAAAGGCGGGGCTGAACGCGACGGAAGTCATCGAGACGATTTCCGGCGGCGCGGCGGCGTCATGGTCGCTTTCCAATCTCGCGCCGCGCATGGTGCGCGGCGATACCGCGCCGGGATTTTTCATCAAGCACATCATCAAGGATATGAAAATCGCCCTCGAATGCGCCGAGGAAATGCACCTCGAGATGCCTGGACTCACGCTTGCGAAGCGGCTTTACGATCAGCTTGCCGCCCGCGGCATGGAGGATTGCGGCACGCAGGCGATCGTCCAGTGGTACCTGAAGCAGTAAAAAAGGGAGGCGCAGGAAATCATTTTTTCTTGCGCAGTTCAATTCCGTCTCGGATAAGTTTTCTGTCAATTTCTGTGTTCCTTGTCTTGTGTGCATTTTCTCGGGGCCTGTTTTTACTATGAAAAAAATTGGAGTACAAATTTTGTACTCCAATTTTTTTTGCAACAGCTTCTATTACAGTCTTTCAAAGGCGAACAGCTTCACGCACAGAAACGTAATTGGAACGCCGAGGGCGGCGGCGATCAGGTAGCTGGCGACGGGCGGGAAGCCGAGCCAGTTGTAAAAGATCAGCACGATGACGTTTTGAATGATATAGTTCGGGATATACGATACGGCAAAGCGAAGGAGCCGGTTCCATGACAGCGGCTCGGGGAATACGAAGGTGCTGTTCAGCCAGTAGGCGACGACGTTCGCCGTGATATAGCCGAGATTGAAGGCGAGATTCGCGTTCGGGATCGCGAAACCATACAGCCATGAGAGAAACGTGCCGTTCAATGTATTGATTCCGCCGATGACGAGGAAAAGCAGGAATTCCCGCGTGAAGAAATGACGGCG
>JAFZRW010000003.1 GCA_017619685.1 Schwartzia sp. (in: firmicutes) | reverse complement strand
GGACCTCGTGGTCAGGCCCTTCATCGACGATTATCTGCACGGCAGGACGCCGAATCCCTGCGTGGAATGCAACCGTCATCTGAAGTGGGCGCAGCTTTTGGAAGCTGCCGCCGCGATGGGCGCGGAATACGTCGCCACCGGCCATTACGCCTTGGTCGCGCGCCTCGAGAATGGGCGATATGCGATTCGCCGCGGGGCGTCTTTGCGGAAAGATCAGTCCTATGTGCTCTATAAGTTGACGCAGGAACAGCTTGCACATACCTTGCTGCCGCTCGGCGGGTACGATAAGGACGAAGTGCGCGCTATTGCGGAAAAGGCGGGCCTTTCGGCGGCGCAAAAGCCGGACTCGCAGGAAATCTGCTTCGTCACGGAGGGCGACTACGCGGACTATATCGAGCGCGAAACGGAAACGGAAATACCGCCGCCGGGAAATTTCGTCGACGAGGAAGGCAATATCCTCGGCATGCACAAGGGAATCGTCCATTATACTGTTGGACAGCGTAAGGGTCTGGGGATTGCGCTTGGACGTCCCGCCTATGTGACGAAAATTGACGCGGAAAAAAACGAAGTCGTCGTTGCGGACGAAGCGTCGCTTTATCATTCGTCGATCCTTTGCGACGATTTGAATTTCATGAGTGTCGATGGAATCGCGTCTGGCGAGAAACTGCGCGCGTTCGTGAAGATTCGCTACAATCACAAAGGCGCGGCGGCGACGCTGGAGAAAAACGGCGACGGGATGCTTTCGGTCGCGTTTGACGAACCCGTTCGAGCGGCTACGCCCGGCCAGTCGGCGGTATTTTACGATGGAGAGGGTTATATCATCGGCGGCGGTAAAATCCGGCTTGGATAAATTCCCGTGTGCGTTGTTATCGTCGCTCGACGTAGGTTAAAACTACGACTTCGCTCCTCTGCCTAGCACACGGAAATTTATCCTGCGCCGGTTGATTTCGATGGATGCAAAACAAAAACGGAACGCCTTTCTGCGACGTTCCGTTTTTGTTTTGTTATCGGAATTATTTTTTGCCGTCGGCTTTTGTGAAGCGGCTGCGGAGCAGCGCGATCTCTTTCGCGTAGCCGTCGTGGTCGTTCGGCGTTTCGAGGATGAACGGCAGACTGCGAAGCTGCGGGTGATTGATGACGCGCACGAGCGCCTCAAGGCCGATCTGCCCTTCGCCGATTTTCGCATGGCGGTCCTTGTGGCTGCCGCGCGGATTCAGGCTGTCGTTCAGGTGCACGGCGAAGAGACGGTCGAGACCGATCACGTCGTCAAATTCCGCCAGCACGTCGTCGAGATGGTCGACCACGTCGTAGCCGCCGTCCCAGATATGGCAGGTGTCGAGGCATACGCCCACATGGTCGGAAAGCTCCACGCGGTCGAGGATCGCCCGCACCTCGGCGAAAGTCTTGCCGATTTCCGAGCCCTTGCCCGACATCGTTTCCACCAGCACCGTCGTGTGCTGCGTCGGGCGAAGCACCGCGTTCAGGAGCGCCGCGCAAAGTTCGATGCCCGTCTGCGTTCCTTGTCCGACATGACTGCCCGGGTGGAAATTATAATAGTTCCCCGGCGTGAATTCCATGCGGCGCAGATCGTCCGCCATCGTCTCCCGCGCGAAAGTACGCAGGCTGTCCTTTTCCGCGCAGGGGTTCAGCGTATAGGGCGCGTGCGCGACGAGGCGCACGATCTTGTTTTTCTTCGCGAAAGTGAGAAACGAGTTTACGTCCTTCGGGTCGATCTCCTTCGCTTTGCCGCCGCGCGGATTGCGCGTGAAAAAAGCGAATACGTCCGCGTCCAGCTCTTTTGCTTCTTTTCCCATTGCGAGATACCCGCCCGCAGAAGAAAGATGATTACCGATATGCAGCGATTCCATGCGGCATTTCTCTCCAATCGTTTCATAATTGCTCATCTATTGTAGCAAATCCCGCGCGGAATGTCGAAGGATTTATTTTTTGCGGGCAAATAAAAACGCGCCGCCCGTTTTGGGAAGCGCGTTGATCCTCATGTATCATGCCTCCGCCGGCAGTTCCTCCGGCGGGAAATCGTTCGGTCCTTCATTGGAAAGACCGAGGCGCTTCAGGATCTCGAAGTCGCCTTTGATGGTAGTGCCGCTGGTCGTCAGCATGTCGCCCGTGATCGTTGCCGACGCGCCTGCGAGGAACGCCGTCGCGCCGTTTTCGGGGAGCACCTTCCGTCCGGCGGCGAGGCGAATGTTCGCTTCTGGATTGATGTAGCGGAAGAATGCGATGGTGCGGAGCACGTCTTTTCCGTCGATCTGCGGGCGGTCTTCGAGGGCCGTGCCTTTGATGGGCATCAGCGCGTTGATGGGAATCGACTCGATGCCGAGCTCGGCGAGGCTGATGGCCATGTCGAGGCGGTCGTCCCAGTTCTCGCCCATGCCGATGATGCCGCCGGAGCAGACGCAGAGCCCTTCGGCCTGCGCGAGCTTGATGGTGCGGATCTTGTCGTCGTAGGTGTGGGTCGTGCAGATCTCAGGGAAGAACCGGCGCGAAGTCTCGATGTTGTGATGGTAGCTCGTGACGCCGGCGGCGCGCAGACGGCGGAACTGCTCCGCGTCGAGGAAGCCCATCGACGTGCAGAGCTCGATCGTCAGCGTCCGGTGCATTTCCTCGAATGCTTCGATGGCCATGTCGAACTCTTTACCCTTGCACGCGCGCCCCGCCGTCACGATCGCGAAGCGGTTCACGCCCGCGTCTTGGTTCTTCTTCGCGGCGGCGATGATCTCTTCCTTCGGCAGGAAGCCGTATTCGTCGATGCCGGTCTTGTG
>JAFZRW010000143.1 GCA_017619685.1 Schwartzia sp. (in: firmicutes) | reverse complement strand
TCTCGTCGATGAAGAGGATGATGTTGCCCGCCTTGCGGATTTCCTTCAAGATGCCGTGCAGACGTTCCTCAAACTCGCCCCGATATTTCGCCCCCGCAACCACGGCCGACATGGAAAGCGAAATGACGCGCTTGTCCCTCAGCATATACGGCACCGTGCCGGTCGCGATGGCCCGCGCCAGTCCTTCGACGATGGCGGTCTTGCCGACGCCCGGCTCGCCGATCAAAATCGGATTGTTTTTCACGCGCCGCGCGAGGATCTGGATCACGCGCCGAATCTCACGCTCGCGCCCGACGACGGGATCGAGTTTTCCCTTCGCCGCAAGATCGCTCAAAGAACGACCGTATTTTACGAGCAGCGGCGTTCCGGCTTCGCTCTTCTCCTGCTCGTCGTCGCCTTCGTCCTCCAGCATCTCAAAGACCGTCTCGCGGACGAGATCGAGATCGGCGCCCAGCGACGACAGGACCCGCGCCGCCGTATTGCCGCTTTCCCGCGTCAGGGCAAGCAAGATATGCTCGGTGCCGATATAGTCGTGCCCGAGCTGATTCGCTTCCTCGACGGAAAACTGCATGACGCGTTTCGCGCTTGGCGTATAGTACGGATTATCCGGCTCGCCTTCCCGCGCGCCCGCGATACGCCCAATGCGCGACCGCGCCGTTTCAAAGTCGACGCCGAGCTCCGAGAGGACTTGGGCCGCCATGCCCTCCCGCTCATGCAAGATGCCCAAGAGCAGATGCTCCGGGCCGATATGACTGCGCCCCGATTCCAGAGCTTCCTTCTGCGCGAATTTCAGCGCAGAGATCGCGTGCGGCGTAAATTGATTGTTCATGGTGAATTCTCCTGTATAGGCGCGCCTCCCGAAAGGATCTGCCGAACGACGGCGGCGCGCTTCCTGTCTATCTCCGTTTGTGAAAGGTTATCATTTCCTGCAAGATTTTTCAAGTAACTCGGACGGCTGGCAATCAGAAGCTCCGAGAAACGCTCCGCAGTCGCCTCGTGCAAAAGGCCAAGGTCGAGACCGAGCCGCACCTTGCTGATAAGCTCCAGCACTTCGCTCTCCCCGAGGGAACGCGCATATTTCAGCACGCCGTAAGAACGCCATACTGCGTCCTCCAGCCGCTCCTTCGAGGTCATGGCCAGCGCCTTGCGCGCACGCCGCTCATTGTCGATGATCTGCGTCGCGGCGGTCATCAGGTTCTCGATGATCGCCTGCTCCGTGAAGCCCAGCGTAAGCTGATTCGACACGGCGAAAATATTGCCCACCGTCTCGCTGCCCTCGCCGTACAGCCCGCGCACGGAAAGCCCGAGCTGCTGCGAGATATTGATGATATTGTTCATGTTCCGCGTATAGACGAGCCCCGGCAGGTGCAAAAGCACTGTGGCGCGAAGCCCCGTGCCGAGATTCGTCGGGCAGCTCGTCAGATAGCCCATCTTTTCGTCGAAGGCCACGTCCAGCTTTTCCTCCACCGCGTCGTCCAGGCGGAAAGCCGCGTCCAGCGGCGTGCGGAGGTCAAGCCCGGACGTCATCGCGTGAATCCTGAGATGGTCGTCCTCGTTCACGAGCACGCTGCATTTGCGGTCGTCGCTGATATACGCGCTGCGGTAGGCGGGATTTTGGATCAGGCTCTGGCTGACGAGCTGCTTTTCCGCGAGCACTTCGCGCTCCATCTGCGTCAGCGCGTCCATCTGCACCGCTTCAAAAGCCTGCCCCGCCGTTTCTTCTATCCGATCGAAAACCGAAGCCGCCCGTTTTTGCGCCTCGGCAAGCTGCTGACGGTCGGCCCGGTTCGGAAAAGGCAGACGCGCGAAATTCCGCGCAAGGCGCACGCGGCTCGCCAGTACGACGTCGCCCGCTTCGCCCTCGTTGCCGAACCACGAAAGCCGGTAATCGCGATAAAGGTCATGCACGGCCACGGGCTTCGCCCCCCTTCTCCTCGGCGGCGATCTTCCGCTCCAGCTCGCGAATCTTGTCGCGGTACTCGGCGGCCTTTTCGTAAGCCTCGCTCTGCACCGCTTCCGCCAGCTGTTCTTTCAAGACCGCGATCTCATGGCGCACCACGAGCACGCCGCCCGACCGGCGCGGAATCTTTCCGCTGTGCGTACTCGAACCGTGGATCCGCTTCAAAAGCGGCGCGATCTGCGCGCGGAACGTATCATAGCAAACGCTGCAGCCGATCTTGCCCGTATGCGCGAAATCCTGATACGTCATGCCGCAGTTCGGGCAGACCAGTCCGCCGTCCGTCTTTTCTTCCTTCTGCTCCTGCGGCTGACGGAACAGCCCCTTCAAAAAGTCGTTGACCGTAAAATTCCGCGCCTCCGTAGGCGGCATGAAGTTTTGATAGCGCGCCGCGCATTCCTCGCAAAGATTCTTATCCAGTTTTCCCTCGGGACTGATCTGCGTGAAATGGATACACGCTTCGTTTTTATGGCAATCGTCACAAAGCATTCCGTTTCCTCCTCATTGCGCGCTCACGAAAGGCGTTCCAGCGTCATAAACAGCGTCCTGATGAGCCGCACCCGCTCTTCGGGCTCCATCGTCTCATAGGCCGCCTGCGCCGTCGTATGCAAAAGCGCCGCCTCGCGATTCGTGATCATCTGGTTTTTCAACAGATAGGCGATCATCGACTGCACGACGGAAAACTCCGTATCCTCGTCGATCTTTTCCTGCATGTCCTGATAGACGAGCTGGCGCATCGGCACCTGCTCAATACGGATAAAACCGCCCAGCCCGCGCCGCGACTCGACGCGGAAGCCCCGCGCCGGCGTGAAGCGCGTCGACAGCACATAGCTGATCTGCGACGGCGCGCAGGAAATCTTGTCCGCGATCTCCGTGCGCCGAAGCTCCACGTTCCCGTCTTCCTGCGCCGCAAGCTGCCGCAGGATGTAACTCTCGATCAAATCTGCGATATTGCTCATAACAATCACCTTCAAATAAACATCGCAACATGTTGATTGACCATTTGACTTTTCCTTCTTAATTATATTTGACATTTCGACATTTCGCAAGTCCCTTTTTATACGAAAACGGGAGCTGACATAATCAACTCCCGTTTTCCATAAATTATAATCGTAAATTGAACTTCCGTTTCACATGAACTGCAACATATCAAGCGGATTGTGCCGAGGCACCCATTTGTATTTTTCCGACGGCAGCGCGTCTTTCGGCGCGGCGTCGTCAGGAACGGCAACAAGGTGCGGCTTCTTGCGGTATTGCTCGATGATACGGCCGTCCTTCGTGGTCGTCACGAGGATAGAGCCGTCCCCAAGCACGCGTTTGACCGTCTCCGGCATTTCGAGCTGCGTGCGGATCGTGCCGCGCTCCTCCGCGTCACGCCGCAGCGTGTCGATCTCCTCGACGTCTTCCCGTACTTTTTCGAGCCGTTTCAACTCGTCTTCGATCGTCGCGATTTTCTCCGCGAGAATGCTCGCGTACGCGCCCACGATTCCGTCCGTCGCGTTCTTCCGGCCG
>JAFZRW010000142.1 GCA_017619685.1 Schwartzia sp. (in: firmicutes) | reverse complement strand
TGGCTCATTTTGCCTTCGATACATGCACGGGCCAGATTCACCTTTTCTTCCATCGTCGCTTTCTGTTTTTGTGGCATAATAAAACTCCCCTCATGATGACAGTTTTGTTTTTCACTGTCTCTCATAAGGGGAGCATATCAATCATTCTTCCTGCGACAGCCCCTTCAGTCATACGCCCATAAGAAACCTATACTAAGATTTTCTTCACTCCATTTTTGCCCCACACTTTCCGCAGAACTTTTGTCCTTCGTTCAGCTCTGCCCCGCACTTTATACAGACTTTCTTATCGCTCATTGACGAGCCGCACTCTGGACAAAAGCGCAGTTCTTTATCCACCATCGCGCCACAAGACGAACATTTATTTTTGTTCATGTCGGCCAACGAAGCACCACACTCAGAGCAGAATTTCTTTCCCTCGGGCACTTCCGCGCCACACGACGGGCAAGTATTCATCTTGCTGACCGTCATTGCCGATCCGCAATGTGGGCAGAACTTCTTGCCTAAATCTACATCTTTCCCACAGGACGGACAAGAAGCAGCCAGCTTTGTACCACAACCGGAGCAGAATTTTGTGCTTTTGGGGTTCATCGCACCGCAAGACGGGCACTTCGTTTGCAAGGGATCTGTGCGTTCCAGCGTCACATTGCGGCGGACGGAATGACCGCCCGACATGATATACCGCTCGATAACCTCGAAAATCTCGTCCGGCAGTTTATTTTGCAGATACGCCCCCACCGCCGAAGTCACAAGAAGCGGCGCGAACACGATAGCGCCCACAGCAGCGGCTCCAGCCTTGTCCGCCCATGTCCCCGCCCCGATGTTCACGAGCACGTCCGTCGTACCGCTGGGGATAATCTGCACTTGGAGCGCCTTGCCAAGCCCTGTGATTTTCTTCCATGTCGATTCTTCCCGCGCTTGGACAAGATACCCGTCGGGGCTTTCGATGCCCTCGACAAAAAGCTCCTTCTCATGCACAGGAACCCTTCAACCTCCCTGCCGATACCCGCAATCGTCACGCCGTCTTTCAGCTTGAATACTCTTGAATCTGCCATTTGTGCATTTCCCCTTTCAAATCGTATCAATGAACTTTTGTTCCGTGTTGCCATTCACTATATACAACTCTTCCATCCGAAAATTCTTGCTTGAATCGTCCATGGCGTTTTCCATGTTCATAGTTGCCTTCATCAAGTTGCTCAAAACTTCCATTCAAGTACCATTTTGCTTCCCCATGACCATCTGCATATTTATATGTCCCGTCTTGGATAAACCCGCCAGTCCATTCTACAGATTCCCCGCTCTCTGGATTCGGATTCCAAATCAAAACGCCTTGCTTGATATCAGTAAACCAATGCTCGTCCAATGACGTATTATTGGACACAGAGTTTTTTGCTACACTATCATTTCTCTCCTGTTTTGATGTACTTGGCTTCGCAGAAGATGTTGGTTTTGATTCCGTTGCTACAGTGGCAGTGGATTGTTCCGCCTTCGGCCGTGTCTCTTCTTTTTTCCTACGATCCTCCCCCCTGCCATATTTCCAAGTATTAGCGGTAGAATCCCAATCATAGCTTTTCCAGCGCGTCATTACATAAGAGTGAGCAAATCCTGGGTTGCGCTTGCAGTCCTTTAACGGCGGATAGCCATACGCATCACCGTTTCCATACGACGACTGCACGATTATTTCACCGCAATATTCACATTGCCATTCTGTTACTACAAACATGAAATCTCTTTTTTGGTTTTGTGGAACGGTCTTATCAAACAAATCTTCTCCCGAACCTCCTCCGCAACCCGCAAAAATCAGAGAAAATATTACAATCAAAATCGCTTTGTTCTTACACCTGTTTATGTTCTCACACATTTTTTTCATTTTACGCCTCCTGTCTGGCATTCATACAACACGTTCACATCATTTTCCTAGACGTTTCCAATCTCCTTTTCCGTCCCTATTGATATAGACCTTTGACCGTTTCATTTTCCAAACATGCTCCCGCGAAGCAACCTTTGACTTAGGGCATACCTCTGTCCGCGGCGGGTACGGCATCCCGCCGACAACGTCGCCATTTCTGTCCAAATTCGCATACTGGTCAATAATTATCTCCTTGCCACAATAGTTACACTTGAACTCACACACTTCATAGGCTCCCGCCGTATTGTTGCCTTTTGGCTCCTTGTCGTCGAAGTCATCAGAAAATATCGCCCCACAACCTTTGACAAGCAACCACAGAACAAGCAGAACAATGACCGCGCATCCTATAAGGGAATTATCTTGCTTTTTATCTTTTGACTGCTTGGCTAAATCACTTTGGGAACTTTCAGCGTGATTGTCCATAGTTTCCACTGGCGCTTGCAAGCGTTGTCCGCATTCCCCGCAGAAAACCGCATTGTCCTCCAAATGCGCCTTGCAATTCGGACAGATTTTCATATTCCTCGCCTCCTCATGTGCTATTATCGCAAAATTTCTTCTTTTTTCATATTATAGTGTGTTATTTTAGCAAAATCAATATTCATTGTGTATTTATCACAATTTCCATACGCCCTGTTATCGCTATCTCCTATAATATTTTTGACAATATAGCAAAATCGGGGTGTAGTTTTTTGAGCAATAAGCAAATTGGCGAAAGAATTGCCGATCTCCGAACCGACAATGATATGCAACAAGGGGAACTCGCCAATATTCTAGGTATTGACCGAAGTGCCTTAAGCCGCATCGAGAAAGGACACCGCTCTATCCGCGAGGACGAGCTTTTGTGCATTGCCCGCCATTTCCGCGTCACGACCGACTATCTGCTTGGCAACGAACCGCCCCTGCAAACAGGAACCGAAACATACTATACGCATAGGGAAAAAGAACATCTCCGAAAATATCGCGCCATCAGCCGCGAAAATCAAAACCTCTTTGACGCCTTGCTCGATTCCTTTTATCGCTCACTTTCCACCGACGACGAAAAACGATAAGACCAATAAGCGACGCCCCCGTCCGCGATCCGCGGCACGGGGGCGCTTTTCGTTGACTGTTGCAAATCCCTTGATATATAATAAATGTGGGGGAATTCACTATGTTACACAGAATCAAAACGATTAAGCCTTTGCCCGACTATTGCCTTCGCGCGGTTTTTGACGATGGGCAAGTTGTGATTTATGACGTGAAAGATGATATACGCCATATCCCCTCTTACCGTTCATTGACAACGATTGCCGGATTGTTCAGCCAAGTACAACTTGACCCAAGCCGGACTTGCGTCTTTTGGAACGACGAGATTGATTTGCCTAGCGACGCTGTTTATGAATATGGAAAAAAATGCGAATGACTCCTCGCTATATATGATAACAGTCAATAGATATAAAAAAACGGTCATGCGGACTGTGTACATTCTTGTACACCCGCATGACCGTTTTCTTGTCGTTATTGCTTTTCCAGCGCGGCCTGACGGCTCTCCCGCCCCGCAACTTCGTTATACAGCGCGGCAAGGATCGGCGTCATCGTGTCCGTATTTGTCGTGAACCCCTGAATGACGAGAGGATTGCCAGTGACGTCGTACAGCGCTTCCTCCAGCGAAATCTTGTAACCCTCGCGCTTGTCCTTGATCCGCTGGCTCGCGTACCGCTGAATCAGCGCATAGCGACAGCCCGCTCCCTTTGCCTGTCGGATACATTCCGCAATCTTGTCCTCACCCGAAAGCGTGGAAAATGCAGCGCGCGCGGATACAAGCCCAGGAATCTCACGCTTCAAAAGATCGAACGCCGCGAGCCGCATATACGGTAAATCATCCGCGATGGCGTCGTCCAATGTGTAATCCGCAAAAAGCATTACCTGAGGCGTCTCGTCCTGTCTTTCCGATGTCATGCGCGCACGCACCGCGTCGCCCTCATACGGCACGCCGTCCTCCTGCCAACGCTCCGCTTCACGCCGCTTCAACGTAACGTCGTCGAAAAATTTGCGAAGCGCCACGTCCACATAGCCCGTCATATCGTGCTGGAATCGCTCGGAGCCCCGCGGCCTGTGCCAATGCTGCACGCTTCCAAACTGCGTATAGCTGGTATCAATGGACTGCACGGCGGCGTGGATTGGATCGCCTGTCATCGCAATCCGCGAAAGCGGCATATCGCTGTATGCATCCGCAAACGCGCGATTACCGACAGCGGGCGCGCCGAACGTCACGACGTCAAGCTGCTCTGTCGGTACGCCCATTGCCATCAATCGCGCCGCAAAAAGAACGGCAACCGCCCCGCCAAGGCTATGTCCGGTAATGCAAAGGCGCGCATCCGGATCGTTTTTCAAGATGTCTTTCAGTTCCTCGCCGAAAGTTGTCTCCCCTTCTTTGCCGGAAAAAAACGCCGTCTGCGTATAACGCGCAAAGCCGCCGTGCGCCAAAGGCTCGACAGGGCTCATTTCCTTTCGCCCCATCTCCCGCTCGAATTCCGCCGGCGTCTTTCCCGCGAACGGCACTTTGTGCATCGCGAAATCGGTCTTCACGTCCTTCAGGTCGCTCGTACCCGTCACGGACACGAGATACCGCGCCCCTCCGTCCGGCGAACTGTCGTTTTTCATGAAATAATACTTCGCCGCAACCTTCTTCGTATCTTCCCGATACGGCTGAAGCACCCAGCCGTTGTCCGCCAGGGATTGCCGCGCGACGAGACCAACACGGTCGCTGTAACTCGCCAAGGAAATCAGCGAGCACAGATATTCGAGCGGCGGATTCGGCTTTACCTCCTCCTCAAAAACTGCCGAGGCGCCGCTTTGATAGCCGCCCGTATTCGCCGCCTGCGCCCCAACGGGAGCAAAACACAGCGCAAAGGCGAGGAATGCACCAGACGTAAACCGACAGAAATCTGAAAAATTAATATGCGCCATGTTGTCCAACCTTTCGCCGTTATTCTTTCGTCCACTAATCATTGTTTTTTTATTGTACCACACTCGGCCACGCCATGAAATACTCACAGGGAAAACGGAAAGCCCTTTGACGGAAATCATTTCAAAAAATGTGAGAACAGAGGAGATTTTGTGCAGAAAAATGTGATTTATGATGTGGTTTTTGCAATAAAAATGTGATATGCTATCTCATAAGCGGGGAGTGATACGAATGGAACCACGGTTGGAACGAAAGGTCGACATAGTATTACGCGAATGGAAGAATACGACAGACAAACTGCCCTTGATTGTCAGAGGCGCGCGGCAAATCGGCAAGACAGAAGCGATCGAGCATTTTGCCAGAGCCAACTATCCGCATTGGGTGGAAATCAATTTCATCCTGCAGCCGGAATATCAAAGTATCTTTGACGACGGCTTTGACGTAGACGCGATTTTGCAGAATATCACCTTGATCGATCCCAAGCTGACGATAAAGCCTCATGAAACGCTTATTTTTTTCGACGAGATGCAGGCCTGCCCAAGCTGTGCCACCAGCCTGAAATCCTTTAAACTCGATGGTCGATACGACGTCATTTGCTCCGGCTCGCTGATGGGGCTGAATGTGCAGGAAATCGAGTCCAACAGCGTCGGCTACAAGCAGGACTTCCAGATGTATCCGCTGGATTTTGAGGAATACCTGTGGGCCAAGGGTTATACGTCTGCGCAAATCGAGATATTTTATCAGCACATGCAGACGACAGAGGCACTTTCCGCCCCGGCACTCAACGCCCTGCGAAAGAATTTCCGCGAATACTTGATCCTCGGCGGGATGCCCGCCGTCGTCTGGTCTTTTATCCGACAAAAGAATTTCAGCGGAACGCTTGCTATGCAAAAGCAGCTTCTTTTAGATTATGAAGAGGACATCACAAAATATGCGGGCGGACTGGACAAAGGAAAAATCCTGAACGTCTATCGCAAGATTCCCGTCTTTCTGGGCAAGGACAACAAAAAATTCCAGATCACGAAAGTCGCTCACGGCGCCCGCAGCCGCGAGTACATCGGCGTCACGGATTGGCTGGCCAATGCGGGGATTGTCAATGTCTGCTACTGTTTGGAACACCCGGAGCTGCCTCTGCGCGGCAATTACAATCCTGACAATTACCGCCTTTACTATGGCGACACAGGGCTGCTCATCGCCAGTCTCGACGAGGAAGCCCAGACGGATTTGCGTGCAAACAAGAACTTCGGCATTTACAAAGGCGCCCTGTTCGAGAACATTGTCGCCCAAATGCTCGTACAACAAGGATATTCTCTTTATTTCTACCGCAACAACAGCTCCACTTTGGAAATGGATTTTTTCCTCCGTGACGCCGACAGCCTTGTCCCCGTGGAAGTAAAGGCCACGAACGGGGCTTCAAAATCATTGAACGAACTGCTCTGTCATGAAAACTATCCCGATATTCGATACGGCATAAAGCTTGGGGATACGAATATCGGATGGAACGAACATTTCTATACGTTCCCCTATGCGCTGACGTTTTTGCTGAAACGATGGTTAAGGGAACGAATTTGAACGCTTGCATATCATGCTGGAAAAGCAATATCAAGTATGCGCAGAGCGGCATCATTTTCTTCAACAAGCTCCCATACATTATAAATTTTGCCAACCAACAACCATAGACAAACGGCCATGCAGACCGTGTACATTCTTGTACACGCCGCATGGCCGTTTCTTTTTTTACCTCTGCCGTTCCTTCAGTTCTCTCTCGACGTCGCGCTTCATCGCCTTGTCCGCCAATGTGCGCCGTTTGTCGAAGGTGTGCTTGCCGCTGGCAAGAGCGATTTCCATTTTCGCGCGGCCCCGCTTGAAATAGACGCGGAGCGGCACCAGCGTAAATCCTTTTTCTCGCGTCTTTCCGAACAGCTTCATGATCTCCGATTTATGCATCAAAAGCTTTTTCGGACGGAGCGGGTCACGGTTGAAAATATTGCCCTGCTCGTAAGGGCTGATATGCATACCCTCGATAAAAAGCTCGCCTTTTTTCACCGCGCCGTAAGCGTCTTTGAGATTCGCCTTTCCCGCGCGAAGGGATTTGACCTCCGTGCCGAAGAGCTCGATGCCCGCTTCGTATGTCTCATGAATGAAATAATCGTGCCGCGCCTTGCGGTTCTCGCAGACGGTCTTTTCCGCCGCGTTCTTCTGTCCCATCACGCGTTCCCTCCTTTTCGCTTGCTTTGCTTATTTGCCGCGTTTTGGCTTCGGGTCCGGCCAAACGGCTTTGCTCGGCAGCTCCGCCGCTTTGCTCGCGCGAGCGGCGCGGCGGCGCGCTTTTGCCGGTTTTTCCGTCTTCTTTTCCTTCTTCGCCGGTTTTGCCTTTTTCGTCTCCGCTTTACTTTTTGCGTCTGCTTTCGGCTTTCCTTTCGCCTTTTCGCCGGACTTTCCTTTCGCAGTCGCTTTCGACGCGTTCTTTCGTTTGGATACGGACTTTTCTTTCTTTGGCGCCGGCGCTTTGTCCGCCGCTTTCGCGCCCCGCGCAGGCGCGCCCTTCTTTTTCGGCGCGCCCTTGCCCGTTTGTTCGTCCGACGCAACGTAGACGCCGTTGTCTTTCAAGATAAAATCGATATTGCGTTCCTCGACGCTGGCGCGCACCAACACGACTTCCACCTCGTCGCCGAGGCGATACGCCTTTTTCGTGCGCTCGCCGATCAGCGCATACTGTTCTTCGACATACTCGTAATAATCGTTGACCATGCGGGAAACGTGCACGAGACCCTCGACGCCGTTCTCCAGCTCGACGAAAATGCCGAACGCCGTCACGCCGCTGATGACGCCCGAGAACGTATCGCCGACGAACTGCGTCATATACTCGATTTCTTTCATTTCTGTCGTCTCGCGCTCGGCGTCCACCGCCACGCGCTCGCGCACCGAAGCGTGCTGCGCGATATCGGGCAGGACGCCCCGCAGCTTGTCCTGACGCGCCGCCGGAATCGTACCCGTAGCAAACGTCTCGCGCAAAAGGCGATGCACGATTAGGTCGGGATAGCGGCGAATCGGCGAAGTGAAATGCGTATAGTACCGCGCCGCAAGGCCGAAATGCCCGAGGCTCTTGTCCGCATACCGCGCCTGCTGCATGGAGCGCAGAGAAACGGTAGTGACGATGCGCTCCTCCGGTCGGCCCTCCACTTTCGTAAGGACCTGCTGCACGTCCATCGGCTGGATCTCGCCTTTGTCGTTCGGACGGATATGCTGACCGAATGCGGCCAACAGCTGATTCAGCCGCTCGATCTTTTCCTCGTTCGGCTGTTCATGCACGCGATAGACAAACGGCAGCTCCTTTTTATCCATGTGTTCCGCCACCGTCTCGTTCGCGAGCAGCATGCATTCCTCGATGATCGACTCCGCGACGGAACCCACGCGCTTGATGAGACCGACAGGATGCCCAGCTTCGTCGAGCTTCACTTTGACTTCGGGCAGATTGAAATCTATCGAACCCCGTTTCCTGCGATACGCTTTGCGCGCGTCGCGAAGGTCTTTCAGGATCGAGATCATCGGCAGAACGCCGTCCACATCTTCCGCCTTGCCTTCCAAGAGCGCGTTGACGCCGTTATAGGTCAGACGACGGTAGACGCGGATCACTGCGGGAACGATCTCGTATCTTGTCACTTCGCCTTTCGCGTCGATCTCCATTTCACAGGCCATCGAGAGGCGATCCACCCCTTGGTTCAGGCTGCAGATTCCGTTCGACAGCGCAAAGGGCAGCATCGGAATCACGCGGTCGACGAGATAGACGCTGGTGCCGCGCTCGTACGCCTCACGATCGAGCGGACGCCCTTCGCGCACGTACCAACTCACATCGGCGATATAGACGCCAAGGAACCATCCGCCGTCCGGACGCCGCTCCGCATACACTGCGTCGTCAAAGTCCTTCGAGTCGTCGCCGTCCACCGTCACCACATGAAATTCCCTGCGGTCGCGGCGGCCCCTGTACTCGTCCGGCTTCACCTTCTGCGGCACGCGGTCCGCCTCGGCCTGGACGTCGGCAGGAAACTCCTGCACAAGATCGTATTGCCGCATCACGGACAGCACGTCGACGCCCGGATCGCCTGCGCGTCCCAAAAGCTCGACCACCGCGCCCTCGGCGCTGTGCCGCCCCTCCGGCCACTTCATGATCTCAGCGACGACCTTCATACCCGTTTTCGCACCGCCGAAGGATTTTTTCGGGATAAAGATATCCTGTCCGATTTTCTGGTCGTCCGGCGTCACGAAACCGAAGGACTTCGACGAGGCAAACGTGCCGACAATCTTCGTATTCGCCCTCTCGACGATACGGATAATCTCGCCCTCTCGGGCGCGCCCCGGAATCGTCGACGGCGTAACGCGCGCCACAACGCGGTCGTTGTTCATCGCCGTCGCCAGCATGGCGCCCGGCACGAAAACGTCCGTATCCGTCTCCTTCTGCCGCACGTCGGGAATGATGAAGCCGTAGCCCTTGCCCGACATGCTGAGCTTTCCGACGACAAGGTTCATACGCTCCGGCAGACCGTAAAGCCCGCTGCGGTTGCGAATGACCGCCGCCGTCTGCTCCAACTCCGAGAGCGCCTCAAAGAACGGCTCCAAAGCCGCGCCTACAACGCCCAGTTCCTCTGCCAGCGCTTCCGCCGTAATCGGTCGGCGCACCGTATCGCGCATATAGTTTAAGATTTTATCTTTCATTTCCGTTTCCATATTTCACTCCATCATTATAAAGAAAACGTTCCCGAGCCAAGAGGCGGGAACGCTTCCAATCGTCCATCACATCGTCAATTTCGCAATCGCCAGCGTAATGACCGCGAACAATGTGGCAAATACCATCGTCACTCGTGCCAACAGCGCGTCCATACCGCGCGCCTGACCACTGAAAACCGTATTTCCACCGCCGTCCATACCGCCCATTCCGGCAGATTTCGGCTCCTGCCCGAGTACCGCAGCAATCAAAACGATCGCAACCAGCGCGTCAAGCACCATCAAAACCGTAAGCAATGACAAATCCCCCTCTATGAAACTTGCCTCTTATATTACCATAGCGACTTATGAAAATCAATCGTTTAAATTCGACCGCCACAGGCGTAGACCTTCTTTATGAGGAATGATATAATGTTTTTGTAATTTCAATGTTCTTAGGAGGTCATTTCAAATGAGCTGGCACATCAATCCGGAAAGTCCCAGCGATATCGCCGAACGCGTCCTTATGCCGGGCGACCCGCTCCGCGCAAAACATATTGCGGAAACTTTTCTCGAAGACGTAAAAGAATACACCCACGTCCGAAACATGCTCGGCTTCACCGGCACATACAAAGGCTGCCGCGTTTCCGTGCAGGGCTCCGGCATGGGTATGCCGTCCTTTGCCATTTACGCGAACGAGCTGATTACGGACTTCGGCGTGAAAAAAATCATTCGCACCGGCACCTGCGGCGCGCTGCAGCCCTTCATCCACGTGCGCGACGTCGTGTTCGCGCAAGCCGCGACCACTGATTCCGGCATGGTGCGAAATATTTTCGCCCCCGGCATGACGTTCGCGCCGACAGGCAGCTATTCCCTGCTTGAAAAAGCGGTCGTCTGCGCCCGTTCCCTCTCCGTTCCGTTCCACGTCGGCAACGTGCTCTCGCAGGATCGTCTGTATGACGACGAAATCGACCTGAAGAAGCTGACCGATTACGGCGTGCTTGCCGCCGAGATGGAAACGGCCGCGCTCTACCTTGTCGCCGCCAAATACCGCGTCGAATCGCTCGGCGTGTTCACCGTCAGCAACCATATCCTGACCGGTGAAGAAACCCCTATCGAGGAACGAGAGACCTCTTTCAACGACATGGCGCGCATCGCGCTGGAAACCGTCATCGCGGAATAAACGACATGAAGAAACGCCCCGAACTTCGCAAACTGTGAAGTCCGGGGCATTTCCATATATTACGCTTTTTTCTTCATCGCGAGGCGAATCGAAAGCTCCTGCAGCTGCTTTTCCTCGACCTCGGACGGCGCCTGTGCCATGACGTCGGACGCGCTCTGCGTCTTCGGGAACGGGATCACGTCGCGAATCGACGGACGCTTCGCCATCAGCATGACGAGACGGTCGAGACCGAAAGCGAGTCCGCCGTGGGGCGGCGTGCCATACTGGAACGCATCGAGCATGAAGCCGAACTTCTGCCGCGCCTCTTCCAGCGTCAGGCCGATAGCCTCGAAGACTTTCTCCTGCAATTCGCTGTTGTAGATACGCAGGCTGCCGCCGCCGATCTCGACGCCGTTCAATACCATGTCGTAAGCGATGGCTTTGACGCGGCCCGGGTCGGTAGCGAGATACTGAACGTCTTCGTCGCGCGGTGCGGTGAACGGATGGTGCATCGCCTTCCAGCGCTTCTCCTCTTCGCTGTACTCGAACATCGGGAAGTCGACGACCCAGAGGAAGCACAGCTTGTTCGGGTCGATCAGATTCCGCCGACGGCCCATCTCGAGACGCAGCGCGCCGAGCGCCTGCGCCAGAACCAGCGGCTTGTCCGCGACGATGAGCAGAAGGTCGCCCGTCTTCGCGCCGCACTTCTCTTTGATTTTCTCGAAAACTTCGTCGGAATAGAACTTCTTGAACGGCGACTTGACGCCTTCCGTCGAATACTGGATCCACGCCATGCCCTTCGCGCCGTAGCCCTGCACATACTCGACAAGGCCGTCGAGCTCGCGGCGCGGAATGTCGGCGTAATCGTCGACCTTGATGGCCTTGACCTTGCCGCCCGATTCGAGAACGGAGGAAAAGACCTTGAACGTGGAGCCTTTGACCTCCTCGGAGATGTCGAGAAGCTCCATGCCGAAACGCATATCCGGCTTATCCGAGCCGAACCGTTCCATCGCTTCGTCCCATGTCATGCGCAGGAACGGCGCTTCCAGCTTCGTGTCGAGCGCCTTTTCAAACAGCTCCGTCATCAGTCCTTCCATCATCGTCAGGATTGTTTCCTGATCGACGAAGGACATCTCAATGTCGAGCTGGGTAAACTCCGGCTGACGATCGGCGCGCAAGTCCTCGTCGCGGAAGCAGCGAACGATCTGGAAATACTTCTCGAAGCCCGCCACCATCAAGATCTGCTTGTAAATCTGCGGCGACTGCGGCAGCGCGTAGAAATTGCCCGGATTCAGGCGGCTCGGCACGAGAAAGTCCCGGGCGCCCTCCGGCGTGCTCTTGCAAAGCATCGGCGTCTCGATTTCGAGGAAGCCGAGACGATCGAAATAATCGCGCATGATTTTCGCCACACGATGACGCAGCATGATATTCTTCTGCATCTCGGGACGGCGCAAATCAAGATAACGGTATTTAAGGCGCAGCATCTCGTCCACGTCGAGATCGTCCTGAATATAGAACGGCGGCGTCTTCGCCTTGTTCAGGATGCGAAGCTCGCTGCAAACGATCTCGATCTTGCCCGTCTCCATCTTCGGATTCACGGTGTCCTCAGAACGCGCGCGCACCGAGCCACGCACCGCGATGACGAATTCCGAGCGAAGCGACTCCGCCTTGTGGAACGTTCCCTCCGTCATCTTCGCCTCGTCGTAAACCACCTGCACATAACCGGAGCGATCTCGCAAATCGACGAAAATCAGCCCGCCGTGATCGCGGCGGCGCGACACCCAGCCGCAGACGACGACCTCCTGCCCGACCTCGCTCTCGCGAAGCTCCCCGCAATGATGGGTACGTTTCATTCCTTCCAAAGTTTCCATTACTCTTTCACCTCAGACAACATATTGATAATATCATTTCTCGCGACTTGCTCCTGACCGCTGGATTCCATATTCCGCACGGTCACGACGCCCTTCGCGAGCTCGTCTTCTCCCAGGATCAGCGCATATCGCGCGTTCGCCTTGTCGGCCTGCTTCATCTGCGACTTCATGCTGCGTCCGGCGTAATCCATGCGCGCCGAAAGCCCCGCGTCGCGAAGCTCCGCCAGAAGACAGAACGCCGCGTCCTTCGCTTCATCGCCCATCGCGACGATAAACGCGTCCACGCTTTCCTCCGTCTCGGGGAACAACCCCTGCATTTCCATCGCCAGCATTACGCGCTCCAGCCCGACAGCGAATCCCACCGCCGGCGTCGGCGCACCGCCGATTTCCTCGACCAGTCCGTCATAGCGACCGCCGCCCGCCACGGCGCTCTGCGCGCCCAATGGCTCATACTTGATCTCAAACGCGGTCTTCGTATAGTAGTCGAGGCCGCGCACGAGACGCGGATCGCAAGTGTACTCCACGCCCGCCGCCGTCAGATACGACTTGACCTTCTCGAAATGCTCGGCGCACTCGTCGCAGAGGCAATCCGTGATCTCCGGCGCGCCGACGGAAAGTTCATGGCAGCGTTCGTTCTTGCAGTCGAGAATCCGCATCGGGTTCCTGTCGTAACGCGAGCGGCAATCGTCGCAAAGACCGTCCAGCTTGTCTTTGAAAAACTCCCGCAGCTTTTCGCGATAAACGGGCCTGCAAGCCGGATCGCCCACGGAATTGATCGAGAGCGAAAGTTCCTTCAGTCCGAGCGACTGCAAAAAGCGCACGGCGAGCAAGATAATCTCGGCGTCCACCGCCGCGCTCGCCTCGCCCAGCGCTTCGACGCCGAACTGATGGAACTCGCGGAAACGTCCTTTCTGGGGACGGTCGAAGCGGAACATCGAGCCGATATAAAAGAGCTTCGTCAGCGCGTCTTCTGCATATAATTTATGCTCCAGGTAAGCGCGCACGGCCGCCGCCGTATTCTCGGGCCGGAGCGTGATGCTGCGCCCGCCGCGGTCGAGAAACGTGTACATCTCCTTCTCGACCACGTCCGTCGTATCGCCGATACCGCGCTGAAAGAGCTCGGTGTGCTCAAAGAGCGGCGTCCGTATCTCGCGATACCCGAACCGTCCGCATAAATCCCTTATTTTTTCCTCGACGTACCGCCAGCGCTCTACGCCGTCCGGCAATATATCCTTCGTGCCCCGCGGGGCCTGCGTCAGCATTTTTCAATCCTCCTGTTCGCCGTACACTTCTCGAAGAAGCCGCGCTCGTTTTTCAATGTAATCGTCGATCTTGTCCAGATAAACCGTGATCTCCTTCGGGTTGAAGGAAGTCTTTAGATATTTTTGCGTCGGGCTTACGATCTTGGAAGTCGCCGCACCGCCGATCCCGAGAATCGTCTGCCGCTCTCCCATGATCTGGATGTTGTACATGCTTTCCGCGCCTGCGCGGCAGCAGCCGACATTCTCAAGCTGCCCGCTCTGATAGCCCTGCCGATACAGATAGTACGGCGTGAGGCCCATCTTTTTCACAGATTCCATCGCGACGGCGAACATTTCCCGCGCCGTCTCGTCGTCGGGAAGCTCCGTCTCGGCAAGATTATCTTTAAGCCGCGAGCCTTTTTTCAGCGCCAGCGCGTGCAGCGTGATATCGTCCGGCGCAAGCTCCGCAAGCTTTTCCATCGTGTCCTTGACGTCCCGGGCGTCCTCTCCCGGCAGCCCGATAATCACGTCCATATTGATGCAGGGAATTCCCGCCGCCTTGAGGTCATGAACCATGCGGACGATATCCTCCGGCTCGTGCCGCCGTCCGATTCTCCGGAGCGTCCGCGCCTGCATCGTTTGCGGATTCGCGCTGACGCGGTTCACATGATAACGCGTCATGCTTTCAAGCTTCGCGGGCGTCATGCTGTCCGGCCGCCCTGCCTCTACGCAAAACTCCACCAGCGCGTCCGAGACGAAAGCGTCGTGAAGCGACCGCAGCACGTCCTCAAAAATCTCGTCCGGCAGGCTCGTCGGCGTGCCTCCGCCGACATAGATATTCTGTACGCGAAAGCCGTACTGCGTCACCGCTTCCCGCACAGTGGCGAGATCGCGAAAAAAAACCTCCGTAAACCGCCGGAGCATTTTCTCTCCCGGCAGCACAAAGGCGGGAAAGGAACAATACAAACAGCGCGACGGGCAAAAGGGAATGCCCGCGTAAATACTGACCGTCTTTGAATCGCTCTGCTGCAAGAAAGGCCGCTGATAAAGGGAGCTGTCCACAAGAAGCGCGGCTTTATCCTCGCCGACGCCGTATTCCGCGCGAAGCCTCGCTATGACCTCCGCTCGAGACGCGCCGCCGTCCAGCCAACGGTGAACGATTTTCGACGGACGCACGCCGTAGAGGATTCCCCACGGCGCTTCCGGCAGATGAAACTCTGCGCAAAGCAAATCGTAAAAATTCTTTTTGATGAGCCGATGACGCTCCGAGCGCGGATTCTCTCCCTCGCGCGCCTCACTGGTCATCTCACGCCGCCGCTCTGCCCCGTCTGCACCCGTAAAAGATACTTCCGTGCGAACGCGAAGCGGCGAATCGTCCGTCGTCTCGCTGTGTACGGCAATCGAATCGAGCGCGGCATCCTCGTCTGCAACCGCGATTCGATATAAATCAAGCACCTCTCGCAAAACCTTGACGACGACTTCTTCCTCACTGTCGATTGCGAACTCTCGGATATGCACGCCTTACTGGCACTCCTTGCAATAACCGTAAAACTTGACCTGATGGTCGACGATCTTAAAACCGGCCGTCTGCAAGATATGTTTCTCCAGCTTGTCCAAAAGATCATCCTGGAATTCAAATACTTTGCCGCATTTCATGCAAATCATGTGGTGGTGTTGATGCTCGTCGGGCGACATAGTTCCGACTTCGTAGCGGCTCTTCCCTTCGCCGAATTCCATCTTCTGAAGGATTCCAAGCTCCGCCAGAAGATCGAGGCTGCGATAAACCGTCGCCAGTCCGATATCCTGCCCCTGATCGCGCAAAATCCCGTACACATCTTCCGCGCTCAAATGCTCTCTTGGGTGCTCAATAAACACGTTGAGTACGATCCGCCGCTGCATCGTCAGCTTGTGCTTGTTCTTTTGCAAACGCTGCTTCAGAACATCCAACGTTATTTTTTCCGGCATCAGATACCCTCCTTTGCGGTAAAAAATGGGCTTTCATATTTTCATATAAAGTATATTTTAGCGTATGCGGCGGCGATTTGCAATAGAAAAACGTTGTCTGTAAGGGAATCTCCTCCCCACAAACAACGTTTTCTCGTAAATTTCAAAACTCTATTCCTTTTTGCGCTTTGATTCCTTTCTTGAACGGGTGCTTGACAAGATGCATTTCCGTAACAAGGTCGGCGGCCTCGACAATCTCGGGCCGTGCGTCGCGTCCGGTCAAAACGAGATGGAGCTGCGAAGGTCTTTCTTGCAGCAACGCCAAAACCTCCTGCACGTCGAGCAGACCAAACTTGACCGCATAGTTGATTTCGTCCAGGATGACGAGATCCCATGCGCCGGAAAGCATTTCTTCTTTCGCTTCCCGGAGCGTTGCCTGCGCCGCAGCTATATGCTCTGGCTTGCGCGTCTCGTCCCGCTTGGTAAAGCCGAGACCGCATTGACGAACTTCAATGGTATCGCGCGCGTTCTTAAGCGCCGCGATAGCTTCCAGCTCGCCGTAGCGTTGGCCGCCCTTGATGAACTGCAAGATCAAGACGCGAAGCCCGTCGCCCCAGGCGCGAAGCGCAAGCCCCAGCGCGGCGGTCGTTTTGCCTTTGCCGTCTCCCGTATGTACGATTACAAGTCCGTGACGTTCCATCTGCCGCATCTCCCTTCACAACGACAAAACCCCGCCGCCTTGATACCGGCGGCGGGGAATATCTGCCCTGCCATTCGTGAACAGAAAGGTTAACCGCCCGACAAATTACACGAGCTCGAGCACAGCCATCGGCGCCGCGTCGCCGCGACGGGGGCCGAGCTTCAGAATGCGCGTGTAGCCGCCCTGACGATCCTTGTACTTCTCAGCGATTTCACTGAACAGCTTCCTGACGACGTCCTCATCGTAGAGGCGTGCAATCGCCGTACGGCGCGCAGCGAGATCGCCTCGCTTCGCCAGCGTGATAAGCTGGTCTGCAAGGCCGCTGACTTCTTTCGCCTTGGCCTCCGTCGTCTCAATCCGGCCATGCCGGAAGAAAGCGGTCAGAACGCTGCGAAAGAGCGCCTTGCGTGCGCTGGAATCGCGTCCCAATTTTCTATACATGGATCTTCCCTCTTTCCTTCCTTAATTTTCCCCTTGCGAAAGCGACAGGTTGAGTTCCTGCAGCTTCTTCTTGACCTCTTCAAGCGACTTCCGGCCAAGATTCCTGACCTTGATCATTTCTTCTTCCGTCTTCGCTGTCAAATCCGCGACCGTGTTGATGTTGGCGCGTTTCAGGCAGTTGTACGAACGAACGGAAAGATCCAAGTCCTCGATTGTCATTTCCAAAACCTTCGCCGTGTCGTTTTCCTGCGGCTCGATGAAGGTTCCTTCTTTTTCTTCTTCTTCCTCGGTCATGCCTGCCATGTTCTGGAACAGTTTCAGGTGCATGATCAAGATGCTGGCCGCTCTGCTGAGCGCCTCTTCCGGACGAATGGATCCGTCGGTCCAGACTTCCAGCGTCAGCTTGTCATAGTCGGTGACATTGCCGACACGCGTATCGGCGACCGTATAATTCACGCGCAAGATCGGCGAGAAAATGGAGTCGATCGGAATAACGCCGATGACATGATCCGCTTTCTTGTTTTTCTCCGCCGGCGCATAGCCGCGTCCCCGCTCTACCGTCATCTCCATGTGAAGCGAGCCTTCGTCGTTCAGCGTCGCGATATGAAGATCAGGGTTCAGAATCTCAACGTCCGAATCCACCGTAATGTCGGCGGCCGTCACATCTTTCGCCCCATCGACGTCAAGGCGAATGACTTTAGGCTCGTCGGAATACATTTTGAGACACAGGGATTTCAGGTTCAAAATAATGTTCGTGACGTCGTCGCGAACTCCCGGAATCGTCGAAAATTCATGAAGCACGCCGTCAATGCGGATAGAAGTAACGGCCGCGCCCTGCAAGGAAGAGAGAAGGATACGGCGCAGGCTGTTGCCAAACGTCGTTCCGTATCCACGCTCCAGCGGCTCGCATACAAATTTTCCGTAGCGATTGTCTTCGCTGATTTCCACGATCTCGATCTTAGGCTTTTCGATTTCGACCATCTGGAATACCCTCCCCAATAATTCAATGCACTTGGCAACAATGCAACCTTGAATACAATGAAATTATTTGGAGTAGAGCTCGACGATCGCCTGCTCGCTGACAGGCACATCGATCTCCTCCCGGCTCGGATAACGCGTCACCGTGCCGGACAGATTCGACGCGTCGGCGGTCAGCCACGCGGGAACGCTCAGCGCGCTGTAGTTCTCTGCCAAGCCCTTGAAGAACGCATTGGAACGGCTCTTTTCCGAAATCGCGACGACGTCGCCCTCATAGACGAGCGCAGACGGGATGTCGAGGCGCTTGCCGTTGACCGTGATATGGCCGTGACGTACGATCTGACGAGCCTGACGGCGCGTAGACGCGATACCGAGACGGAACACGACGTTGTCGATACGACGCTCCAGAAGTCTCAGCAGGTTTTCACCCGTGACGCCCTGCATCTTCTTGGCCTTCTCATAGTAGCCGCGGAACTGCTTCTCCATGACTCCGTAGATGAATTTCGCTTTCTGCTTTTCCTTGAGCTGGAGGCCGTACTCGCTGACCTTACGGTTCGTGCGCTTCGGCTGACGCTTCGATTTCTTGGAAAGGCCGAGAACCGCGGGCTCGATGCCGAGCGAGCGGCAGCGTTTGAGGCTTGCTACTCTATCAATTGCCATCTATTTCTGCACCCCCTATTATACCCTTCTCCGCTTCGGCGGGCGGCACCCGTTGTGCGGAATCGGCGTAACGTCTTTAATCATGTTGACCTCAAGTCCCGTTGCCTGCAAGGAACGGATAGCGGCCTCACGTCCGGCGCCAGGGCCTTTGACGTAGACCTCGACCTGCTTGAGGCCATGCTCCATGGCGGCCTTTGCCGCCGTCTCCGCCGCCATCTGCGCGGCGAACGGCGTGGACTTACGCGAACCGCGGAACCCAAGCCCGCCGGCGCTCGCCCACGAAAGCGCGTTGCCGTTCTTGTCGGTC
Organism: Schwartzia sp. (in: firmicutes); assembly: GCA_017619685.1. Lineage (GTDB taxonomy): Bacteria > Bacillota > Negativicutes > Selenomonadales > Selenomonadaceae > RUG12372. The sequence continues at coordinate 12,273 of JAFZRW010000142.1, read as the reverse complement.
AACGTGACAATCGTATTATTGAACGTGGAGCTGATGTGCGCCACGCCGTATTCTACGTTTTTACGTTCTTTTTTCTTCGTGCGAACAGCTTTCTTAACTGCCAAAGTCTATCCCTCCCTTAGTCCTTTTTCTTTCCCGCAATCGTCTTTCTCGGGCCTTTACGCGTGCGAGCGTTGTTTTTCGTGTTCTGCCCGCGAACCGGAAGTCCGAGACGATGGCGGCGACCGCGATAGCAGCCAATTTCAACGAGACGCTTGATATTGAGCGAAGTCTCGCGGCGGAGATCGCCCTCGACCATCACGTCACGGTCAATCAGCTCACGCAGCTTTACGACCTCGTCCTCCGTCAGATCGCGAGTGCGTGTGTCGGGATTGATCCCGCCCTCGGCGAGGAGCTTCTTGGAAGTCGTAAGACCGATTCCATAAATATATGTCAAAGCAATTTCAATTCGTTTGTCACGCGGCAAATCGACACCGGCAATACGTGCCATAAAACGAGCACCTCCTTTTCTTAACCTTGTCTCTGCTTATGCTTCGGATTCTCGCAAATGACCATGACCCGGCCCTTGCGCTTGATGACTTTGCACTTTTCACAAATTGGCTTCACGGAAGGCTTCACTTTCATTGTGTTTTTCCTCCTTTTCCTTTCCTGTACGCCTTTTTTCCCAACGCCTCATGCGTTATTTGAAACGATAGGTTATGCGGCCACGGGTCAAGTCGTACGGTGTAAGCTCAATCGTGACCTTATCTCCAGGCAAAATGCGGATGAAATTCATGCGGATCTTACCTGATACATGCGCCAAAACGACATGGCCGTTTTCGAGTTCGACCTGAAACATCGCATTGGGCAATGCCTCAAGTACTTTCCCTTCAACTTCAATTACATCTTGCTTGGACATCAGTTCCGCTCCTTAATTCTTGTCAATGCCTGTTCTTACTTCTCTAGGCACGCGGTTATATCGGCGAATACCTTGCTCATCTCCTGGCTGCCGTCAATCTTGCTGTAAAGTCCAGCTTCCTGATAGTAGCTGATGAGCGGCTTCGTCTGCGCCTCGTAGACCGAAAGGCGATTCTTCATCGTCGCCTCGCTGTCGTCCGCCCGCTGGTAGGTCTCGCCCCCGCACGCATCACAAACGCCTTCCGTCTTCGACGGATTGAAGCGAATATGATAGGTAGCTCCGCACTTTTTGCAGATGCGGCGACCCACCGCGCGCTCGACGAGCACATCCGACGGAACGCTGATATCCACGGCCCGAGTCAAACGAATCGAAAGCGCTTTGAGTATCCCGTCCAGCGCGTCGGCCTGCTCGACCGTCCGCGGGAAACCGTCCAGGATAAATCCCTTTGCGCAATCCGGCTTTGCAAGACGCTCTTTCACGATTCCGATCGTGATCTCATCGGGAACGAGCTGCCCTGCGTCCATGCACGCTTTCGCTTTTTTCCCAAGCTCCGTGCCCTCTTTCACCGCAGCGCGGAACATATCTCCCGTCGAGATATGAGGAATCCCATATTTCTGTACCAGATTGGCCGCCTGCGTGCCTTTGCCCGCGCCCGGCGGTCCCATCAACAGGATATACATTTTCATCCTCCGTTCTCTCACTTCATAAAGCCCTGGTAATGACGCATGACTACCATAGCTTCAATCTGCTTCATCGTATCGAGCGCAACCCCGACGACGATCAACAACGCCGTTCCGCCGAAGTACACGCCCTCAATCTGCGTCATGCCTGCGACCATATTCGGCAGGATGGCGATGAATGCAAGGAAGAACGCGCCTGCAAGTGTAATACGGGTCAGAACGTAATCAAGATAATCCTCGGTCGGCTTGCCCGGACGAATGCCCGGAATGAAGCCGCCGTATTTTTTTAAGTTCTCCGCCATATCCGGTATCTTCACGGTAACTGCCGTATAAAAATACGTGAAGAAGAGGATGAGGAGCGCGTATAGGGTCGTCTGCAGCGGCGTGCCCCACGCGAAATAACTTGCGACCGTTTTTACCCACGGCACGTCGATAAACTGTGCCACGGTCACTGGGAACATCAGCACGGACGACGCGAAAATGATCGGTATGACGCCCGCCTGGTTGACTTTCAGCGGAATATGGCTCGAATGTCCGCCGTAGGATCTCGATCCGACGACCCGTTTCGCATAGGAAATTGGAATCCTGCGATGCGCTTCATGAATCAAGATGACGAACACGACCATCGCAATCGCGATGAATACGAACACGAACACGTTGAGCGCATTGACCGTACCCGCCTGCAAATACCTGTAAATCTTTTCAAGATTTTTCGGAAGCGCGGCGACGATACCGGCGAAGATAATCAGCGAAATGCCGTTTCCTACGCCCTGCGCCGTCATCTGCTCGCCGACCCACATCAGGAACACCGTTCCTGCAGTCAGCGTAATCGCGATGATGAGGATTGACGTGACGCCCGGATTCAGGATTGCGTCCTTAAGGCCGATCGACATACCGATTGCCTGGAGAAACGCAAGCGCTACCGTCAGATAACGCGTAACCTGCGTCGTTTTCTTGTGCCCTTCCTGACCTTCTTTTGACCACTGCTCCAGCGTCGGAATTACCACCGTCAAAAGCTGGATGATAATCGATGCATTGATATACGGCGTGATACTCATCGCAAATATGGAGAATTTGGAGAGCGCGCCGCCGGAGAAGAGATCGAGAAGCCCGAAAAGATTTCCGCTGCTGAACAGCTGCTCAATAACAGCCGGATTCACGCCGGGAACCGGAATGTGGGTTCCCATTCTGAATATGGCGAACATAATCAGAGTGAACGTGATTTTCTGCCTAAGCTCAGGGATCCTATAGATGTTCGAGAGTGCCGAGAGCACCTCAGATCACCTCGACTTCCCCACCTGCTGCCTTAATCTTGCTTTCAGCCGACTTCGTAAAGCCATTAGCTTTCACCGTCAGCTTCTTCGTCAGTTCGCCGTTGCCAAGGATCCTGACGCCGTCGCAGACATTCTTCAGAATGCCTTCTTCGATCAGAGCGACCGGATCGACGACCGCGCCGTCCTCAAAACGGTTCAGCGAAGAAACGTTAACTTCCGCGTACTCCTTCGCGAAAATATTCTTGAAACCGCGCTTCGGCAAGCGGCGATAAAGCGGCATCTGGCCGCCTTCAAAGCCGGTACGGACGCCGCCGCCGGAACGGGAATTCTGTCCCTTCTGGCCGCGACCCGACGTCTTGCCAAGACCGCTGCCAAGACCGCGGCCTCTGCGAGTGCGCTTTTTCCTCGAACCCGGCTCCGGGCTCAGTTCATGTAATTTCATCAGTTGTACCTCCCGATCCTCATTCGTCCACTTCTTCAACCACTACGAGATGCCTGACCTTATGGACCTGTCCGCGGATGGCCGGATTATCCGGCAGGACGGAAGAAGAATTCAGCTTGTGAAGGCCCAAGGACTTAACGGTCTTCCTCTGCGTCTCGGGCCGTCCGATCACGCTGCGGGTCAGGGTAACTTTCAGTTTTGCCATTGAAATATCCTCCTTACCCCAGAAGTTCCTTGACGGACTTGCCGCGAAGCGCCGCAACGTCTTCGGCGCGCTTCAGCTGGCTGAGCCCCGTCAGCGTTGCCCGAACCATGTTGTTCGGATTGGACGAACCGAGCGACTTCGTCAAAATATCGCGAATACCGGCAAGCTCAAGCACTGCACGCGCCGGACCGCCGGCGATGACGCCGGTACCTTTCGCAGCAGGCTTCAAGAGCACGCGGCCCGCGCCGAAAATACCAATCACTTCATGTGGAATCGTGTGCTCCCTAAGGGCAACCTCGATCAGATGCTTCTTCGCATCCTCCACGCCCTTGCGAATCGCTTCGGGAACCTCGCCCGCCTTGCCAAGTCCGACGCCGACTTTGCCTTTTTCATTGCCGACGACGACCAGCGCGCTGAACGAGAAGCGACGGCCGCCTTTGACGACTTTCGCAACACGGTTTATATATACAACCTTCTCCTGGAACTCCGGAGTTTCGTTGTCCATCCTAGCCATTCATGTACCTCCTTTGCAAGATCAGAATTTCAGGCCCGCTTCACGAGCGGCCTCTGCGAGGGCGGCAACACGACCATGGTAGATGTATCCGCCGCGATCGAATACGACATTTTCGATCCCTTTGCCCAGCGCTTTTTTCGCAATGGCGGTTCCGACCGCCTTCGCCGCTTCGACGTTTCCGCCGTAGCCGTTGAAATCCTTGTCCTTGGAGCTTGCAGCCACCAAGGTAACGCCATGCACGTCGTCGACAACCTGCGCGTAAATATTGCTCAAGCTGCGAAACACATTCAGGCGCGGGCATTCCGGCGTCCCCGAGATGCGATTCCGCACGCGGAGATGGCGCTTCTTGCGAAGTTTATTCTTATCTGCTTTATGCAGCATACGAAATACTCCCTTCTATCAACATAAATCGTGATTATTTCTTGCCCTTCGCGCCGGCCTTACCGACCTTGCGACGGATATGCTCGCCCTCATACTTGATGCCTTTGCCTTTATACGGCTCCGGCGCGCGCAGAGCGCGAATCTTTGCGGCCATCGTGCCGACCTCTTCTTTGCTTGCGCCAGTGATGACGATCTTGTTCGCCGCAGGCGCGTCCAGCGTAATGCCTTTCGGCGGCTCCACAATCACCGGATGCGAGAAGCCGAGCGACAGGTTCAAATTGTTGCCCTGCTTGACCGCCCTGTAGCCGACGCCGTTAATCTCAAGATTTTTCGTGAAGCCGGTCGTGACGCCGATGACCATATTGTTGATCAGCGTGCGCGTGAGACCATGAAGCGATTTGTGCTTCTTCTCCTCCGAAGGGCGCTCCACTTTAATCTGCCCGTCTTCCATCGTGATTTTCATATCCTTATGGAGCGTACGGGACAGTTCTCCCTTCGGTCCCTTGACCGTAACTTTATTATCATCGCCGATCGTCACATTGACGTTCGACGGGATTATAATCGGTGCTCTACCAATTCGAGACATCTGTACACCTCCCAGTTCTTTTTCTCGTTACCAAACGTAAGCGATAACCTCGCCGCCGAGTCCGGCCTTGCGAGCCTGTTTGTCGCTCATAATGCCTTTCGACGTAGAAATAATGGCAATCCCAAGGCCCCCAAGCACCTTCGGTAGTTCCGCATGCTTCGAATACATGCGAAGACCGGGCTTCGAGATGCGCTTGATACCGGAAATCACCTGTTCACGCTTCGGGCCATACTTCAACGTCAGCGTCAGGACGCCCTGCTTGTTGTTCTCAGTAAAGGTGAAATCCTTGATGAAGCCTTCCTCTTTCAGGACGGCGGCGATCGCCTTCTTGATCTTGGAACCGGGAATCTCTACTTTATCGTGCAATACCGAGTTTGCATTGCGCAAACGCGTAAGCATATCTGCAATAGGATCAGTCATTGTCATAAATCGATATCCTCCTTTCTTTCAAGCTCAGCGTTACCAGCTAGCCTTCGTAACGCCCGGAATCGCTCCGGCGTAGCTCTGCTCCCTGAAGCAGATGCGGCACATTTCAAACTTACGGATATAGCCGTGCGGACGGCCGCAGATTTTGCATCTGTTATGTTTACGAACCTTGAACTTCGGCTCGCGGCTCCATTTTTCAATCATAGCCTTTTTGGCCACAATCAGTACCTCCTTCGTACCCAAATGGAAGCATCCCTGACGGAACGCCTTCTATATACAACCTCAAGAACGAATTACGCGGCAAACGGCATTCCCAAGAGCTTCAACAGCTCGCGCGCCTCTTCGTCCGTTTTCGCCGTCGTGACGATAACAACGTTCATTCCGCGAATCTTGTCGATCTTATCATAATCGATTTCCGGGAAAATCAGCTGCTCCTTGAGTCCGACCGAATAATTGCCGCGACCGTCAAAGGACTGCGGATTGACACCGTGGAAATCGCGAACTCGCGGCAGCGCGACGTTCATGAACTTATCCAGGAACTGATACATGCGCGAACCACGAAGAGTGACTTTCGCGCCGATTGCCATACCCTCACGGATTTTCCAAGTGGCGATGGACTTCTTCGCACGCGTTACGATCGGCTTCTGACCGGCGATAATCGTAAGATCGCTGACAGCCGCCTCAAGGGCCTTCGGATTTCCGACAGCCTCGCCAACGCCCATGTTGATGATGACTTTTTCCAGCTTCGGAAGCTGCATCACATTCTTGTAACCAAACTTTTTCGTCAGCTCAGGTACGGCTTCCTTCGTGTACTTTTCTTTCAGTCTATCCACTTATGCTCCTCCTTTCCTTGATTATTTTGCCTCGTCGATAAGCTCGCCGCATTTCTTGCAGGCGCGGACGAATTTGCCGTTCACGAGCTTCTTGCCCGTACGCGTCGGCTTCTTGCAAGCCGGGCAAACCACCATAACCTTCGAGGCGTTCATCGGAGCTTCCTTCGTCAGGATGCCGCCCTGCGGAGCCTTCTGGCTCGGCTTCGTGTGGCGCTTGACTTTGTTGATTCCTTCGACGACGACCTTGCCTTTCTTCGGCAGCGCCTCGATGATCTTTCCCTTCTGGCCTTTATCTTTGCCGGACAACACGACGACCGTATCGCCCTTCTTGACATGCAAATGATTGTTCAGCGACAAAATAGCACCTCCTCACCCTTAAAGCACTTCCGGCGCCAACGAAACGATCTTCATGAAATCCTTCTCGCGGAGTTCACGGGCCACCGGACCAAAAATACGCGTGCCTCGCGGCGTATTATCCTCTTTGATGATGACGGCCGCATTTTCGTCAAAACGGATGTACGAGCCGTCCGGACGGCGCAAGCCTTTCACGCTGCGAACGACGACTGCCTTGACGACGTCGCCTTTTTTGACCATGCCGCCGGGAGCTGCCGACTTGACCGCCGCCACGATGATGTCGCCGATATTGGCGTACTTGCGGTACGAGCCGCCCATAACACGTATGCACATGATTTCTTTCGCGCCCGTGTTATCCCCAACATTCAGCATGGTTTGCTGCTGAATCATGTTTCTGCCTCCTTCACTAGGTATCGCAAAAGCGCCGGATTATTTCGCACGCTCTACGATCTTGACGATTCTCCAACGCTTGTCCTTAGAAAGCGGGCGCGTCTCCATGATCTGGACGACGTCGCCGACGTGGGCGTCGTTGTTCTCGTCATGCGCCTTAAAGCGCGCCGTCTTCTTGACTGCCTTTTTATAAAGCGCGTGGCTTTCGATATCCTCGACTGCAACCACGACCGTCTTCTGCATCTTATCGCTGACGACCTTGCCGATCCGCGTCTTTCGAGTATTTCTCTCTTCGCTCATTAAGAAGCCTCCTTCCTCTGACTGTCCGTCGCTCGTCCGCTCAAGCCTTGAGCTCATGCTCACGCTGAATGGTTTTGATGCGGGCGATCGTCTTCTTTACCTCGCGGATGCGCATCGGGTTCTCAAGCTGACCCGTTGCGTGCTGGAACCGGAGGTTGAACAGTTCCTCTTTCAGGGAAGCAACTTTCTGGTCAAGCTCGCCAACGCTCAAATCACGTATCTCATTAACCTTCATTTACTTCACCGCCCTCTTCCCCGCGCTTTACAAACTTCGTTTTGATGGGGAGCTTATGGCCGGCCAGGCGCATGGCTTCCTTAGCCACCTCTTCCGTAATGCCGTCCATCTCAAAGAGGATACGGCCCGGCTTCACGACGGCAACCCAGTACTCCGGCGATCCCTTGCCGCTGCCCATACGAGTTTCAGCAGGCTTCGCCGTAACCGGCTTGTCCGGGAAAATCTTGATCCAAACCTGACCGCCGCGCTTGATGTAACGCGTCATCGCGATACGAGCCGCCTCAATCTGACGATTCGTAACCCAAGCCGGCTCCAGCGCCATCAGGCCAAACTGGCCGTGCGCAACCGTATTTCCGCGATGTGCGCGACCTTTCATGCGCCCACGGAACTGCTTACGGTATTTAACTCTCTTCGGCAATAACATTTAAGCCTCGCTCCTTTCAGCCTGAGCAGGCGAACCGGCCTGCTTCTTCTCTGGAAGGATTTCTCCCTTGAAGATCCACACCTTGACGCCGATACGGCCATACGTCGTGGACGCTTCCGCCGTTCCGTAATCAATGTCGGCGCGGAGCGTATGAAGCGGAATGCTTCCCTCGCGATAAGACTCAGTACGCGCAATTTCTGCGCCGCCGAGACGACCACTGACCATGATCTTGACGCCCTTCGCGCCGGCGCGCATCGTACGGCCAACGCAGGACTTCATCGCGCGGCGGAACGCAATACGGCGCTCCAGCTGTCCCGCGACGTTCTCAGCGACGAGCTTCGAAGAAAGATCCGGAGACTTGACCTCGGCAATATCGATGTCGACGCGCTTCTTCGTCAGTTTCTTCAAATCGCCTTTGATCTTCTCAATCCCGGAACCGCCGCGGCCGATGACCATGCCCGGCTTCGCCGTATGAATCGTGAGGCGAAGACGGTTCTTCAGGCGCTCAGTTTCAACTCGTGCAATGCCCGCATCTTTGAGGCTCTTCATCAGCTCCGTACGAATGCGGATATCTTCATGCAGATTCTCTGCGTAATCCTTGCCAGCAAACCACTTGGCGTCCCAGGTCTTTACGATACCTAGGCGCATGCCATGCGGATTAACCTTCTGACCCAATACGTTTCCCCTCCTTCTTACCTTTCTGCAACGACCACCGTGACATGCGACGTACGCTTGAAGATGCTGAACGCCTGTCCACGGGAACGCGGATGAATTCGCTTGAGCGTCGGGCCCTGATCAACATAAGCCGACGAAACGTACAGCTTGTCCACATTCATGTCGAAATTGTTTTCAGCGTTTGCAACCGCCGATTTCAAAACTTTCTCTATCACGTCCGCGCCGACCTTCGGCGTAAACTTCAGGATCGCGAACGCGTCAGCCACATTCTTTCCGCGGATCAGGTTCATCACAACGCGAACCTTGCGCGGAGCAATGCGAACATATTTTGCTACTGCTTTAGCTTCCATGAAGGCTTCTCCTTTCCCGGATTATTTCAGATCTGTCCTTTTCTCCGAGCCGGCATGGCCCTTATAAGTACGCGTCGGCGCAAATTCGCCGAGCTTGTGACCGACCATGTCTTCCGTAATATAGACAGGAACGTGCTTGCGCCCGTCGTGCACAGCAATCGTATGGCTGACGAATTCGGGAAGAATCGTCGAGCTGCGCGACCAAGTCTTGAGAACTTTCTTCTCGTTCGCATCGTTCAGAGCCGTAATTCTCTTGAACAGGCGCTCTTCCACAAAAGGCCCCTTCTTAACCGATCTTGACAAAGTGTATATCCTCCCTTCAAGCCGATACCCGAATAGTACGGCCTGCTATTACTTACGCCTCTTGACGATAAACTTATCCGACGGCTTCTTGCGGCGGGTCTTCGCACCCATCGCGCATTTGCCCCACTTCGTGACCGGATGCTTGCGGCCGACAGGGCTGCGGCCCTCACCGCCGCCATGCGGATGGTCGTTCGGGTTCATCGCGACACCGCGGTTCGACGGGCGAATGCCCATCCAGCGGGAACGACCCGCCTTGCCGATCGTGATGTTCTCATGCTCGAGATTTCCAACCGTGCCGATGGTGGCGCGGCAGTTGATATGAACCTTGCGGAGCTCGCCGGACGGCATCCTGAGAAGCGCATAATCGCCTTCCTTAGCCATCAGCTGCGCGCTGGTTCCGGCCGAGCGAGCGAGCTGCGCGCCCTTGCCGATTTTCATTTCAATGTTGTGGATCGTCGTACCGACCGGAATGTTCTTCAGCGGAAGCGCATTGCCCGGCTTGATGTCGGCGTCGGGGCCGGAAACGACCTTGTCGCCAACTTTGAGCCCGTTCGGCGCGATGATGTAACGCTTTTCACCGTCCGCGTAATTGAGGAGCGCGATGCGCGCGCTGCGGTTTGGATCGTATTCGATCGTCGCTACGACGGCGGGAATCCCATCCTTCGTACGCTTGAAATCAATGATGCGATAGCGGCGCTTGTGTCCGCCGCCCTGATGGCGAACAGTCAGCTTGCCCTGCTGGTTGCGGCCGCCATGCTGTTTCAGGCGCACAACCAAAGATTTTTCCGGCTTGTCCGTCGTGAGCTCGTCGAACGAGGCCACGGTCATGAACCTTCTGCCTGCCGAATAAGGCTTGAAACTCTTGATTGCCACTAAATTTCCCTCCTTTGCCGAAACTTACGCCTCAAAGAACTGGATCGTTTCACCGGGCGCGAGCTTCACGATTGCTTTCTTGTAGCTCGGACGGCGGCCAACACTGCGACCGACGCGCTTCTTTTTGCCCATGACGTTAACGGTGTTTACGGAAACGACCTTGACGTTAAAGATCTCGGCAACGGCCTGTGCCACCTGTATCTTGTTCGCTTTCTTGTCGACCGCGAACACGTACTTCCCTTCCTCCATCAGCGCCGTGGATCTCTCCGTGACGATCGGACGAAGCAGAATATCGCGTGCTTCCATTATGCGAGCACCTCCTCGATCCGGGCGACGGCATCCTTCGTGACAAAGAGCTTGTCATGGTTCAGGATGTCATAGACGTTCAGTCCCGTCGTGTTGATGGCTTTCACGCCCGGAATATTGCGGGAAGAGCGCTCAACATTCTCGGCCTCTTCCGCCGTGATGATCAATGCTTTGTTATCGACTTCAAAAGTCTGAAGGAGCTTTACGACCTGTTTCGTCTTCGGAGCCTCAAAATCGAGAGAGTCCAAAACGAGGAGGCTGCCATCCTGCACCTTATCCGAAAGCGCGCACTTGATGGCGAGGCGGCGCTGCTTGCGCGGCATGCTGAACGCGTAAGAACGCGGATGCGGTCCGAAGACCGTGCCGCCGCCGACCCAAAGCGGAGAGCGGCGCGAACCGCTGCGTGCGCGGCCGGTGCCTTTCTGCTTCCAAGGCTTGCGCCCGCCGCCGCGGACGAAAGCGCGCGTCTTCGTGGCGTGCGTGCCGAGACGCTGCGACGCGAGCTGCATGACGACCGCCTGATGAAGGAGTCCGCCATTCACTTCAACGCCGAAAACATTATCATTCAAATCAATATCGCCGACCTTCTTACGGTCGATATTGTAAACTGCTACCGTAGGCATAACTGAGCATATCCTCCTTCCGATTATTTTTTGTTCGGTTTAACCGTTTCTTTTATCATCAGAAGCCCCTTCTTCGGGCCGGGAACCGCGCCCTTGATCAGGAGCAGATTGCGATCCGCGTCCACTTTGACCAGCGTGAGGCGCTGTACCGTGACGCGCTCGTGACCCATATGTCCCGGGAGCTTCTTGCCCTTCAGGACGCGGCCGCCGTGACCGCTGATCATCGCGCCCGTCGAGCCCGGCTCACGATGAGACTTGGAGCCATGACCCATGGGGCCGCGTGCGAAGCCGTGCCGCTTTACCGTACCGGCAAAGCCCTTGCCTTTGGAAACGCCCGTGACGTCCACAAGCTCTCCGGCTTCAAAAATGTCTACGCCGACGGTGTCGCCGACTTTATATTCAGAAGGAGTTGCAAGCCGCATTTCGCGGATGAACTTGACCGGCTGGACGCCCGCCTTATCAAAACGCCCCTTCATTGGTTTCGTAAGATGTTTTTCTTTAATCTCACCGAAGCCGATCTGTACGGCGTTATAGCCGTCGCTTTCGACCGTCTTGTTCTGGATCACGATGTTATTACCGGATTCGATGACCGTGACCGGAACGACCTGTCCTTCCTCGGTGAAGATCTGCGTCATACCGAGTTTTCTACCTAAAATCGCTTTAGACATTATCCCACCCCCTCTTACAGCTTGATCTCGATGTCAACGCCGGCAGGCAGGTCGAGGTGCGTCAGAGCGTCGACCGTCTTGGGGGATGCCTCGAGAATGTCGATAAGACGCTTATGCGTACGCATTTCAAACTGCTCGCGCGAGTCCTTGTTGACATGCGGAGACCGGAGAATCGTGTAAATGTTCTTCTCCGTGGGAAGCGGGATCGGACCGGAAACCATAGCTCCCGTCCGCTTCGCGGTCTCAACGATCTTGACCGCGCTCTGATCCAGTGCTTTGTGATCGTAAGCTTTTAAACGAATCCTGATCTTCTGTTGCTTGGACAAAACCTTTTCCTCCTTAATCGCCCGGATTCAAGACCCGGACAGTTCTCTGCGCCAGTTACCCCGTTAGCGTGTCAATCGCCAGAGCGGGCAATCTGCCGCATCATCGCAGGGAATACTAAAAGCCTTAGATAAGGGCGGCGCTAGCGCCGCCCTTATTGTAAAGGCTAATTTATGAAATTGAATTACGCCTCGATCTCGGTAACGCTG
>JAFZRW010000141.1 GCA_017619685.1 Schwartzia sp. (in: firmicutes) | reverse complement strand
CGCGCCCAATCGCATGCGCGCCGCTCCCCCATATTCCGAGACAGCAGAACAGCGGACGCGGATTACTCATGCCGTAAGGCTCGAGAAGCGCGAGTTCTTTTACCAGATTGATTGTAATTTCCTCCGGCCGAAGCTCGGCTTCCAATTCGAGGCAAGGAATATAGTCTTCTTCCGTTAAATTCTTCTTCGCATAATCGTCCAGCGCTTCCTGAAGGGCGCCGATATTTTCCGGCAGCACCGTCAGCCCTGCCGCCATCTCATGCCCGCCAAACTGAACCAGCGTATCCTTCGCCGCCGTCAGCGCATCGAAAAGATGAAATCCCTTGATGCTGCGGCACGAGCCTTTTCCCACGCCGTCCTGAAGACTGACGACGACCGTCGGACGATAATAAAGATCGACGAGGCGCGAGGCGACGATGCCGATTACCCCAGAATGCCAGTCTTTCCCCGCGACAACAAGAGTACGCGCGGCAGCCGTATCGACGGAAGCAAGCTGTTTCTTGGCCTGCTCCAAAATATCGGCCTCGACCTGCTGACGCTCGCCGTTCAATTCGTTCAGCATCAGCGCGATGTCCCGCGCCTTGTTTTCGTCCTCCGTCATCAAGAGCTCGACGCCGCGCATCGCAGTCTCCAGACGTCCGGCAGCGTTCAGTCGCGGCGCAAGCATGAAACCGATCTGCCCGCTCGATATTTCCTTCCCGCTGAGCCCTGCGACGTCAATGAGCTGCCGCAGTCCCTGGAGTTTCGTTTCTTTCATGCGCGAAAGGCCGATCTTGACAAGTTTGCGGTTTTCCGAAAGCAACGGCACAATATCGGCAACCGTGCCCAGCGCGACCAGTTCAATATCGTCGTCAAACTCTTCGTCTTTCATGACGCGGAAAAGCGCCTGACACAATTTGAAAGCGATGCCGACGCCCGCCAAATCCTTGAACGGATACTCGCAGTCCGCGCGATGCTGATCGACGACCGCCGCCGCGTCGGGAAGCGTATCGCCCGGCAAATGGTGATCGGTGACGACGACGTCGATGACGCCGCGCACGGCGTCTATCTCCGCCGTTCCGGCAATGCCGCAGTCCACAGTCACAACGAGCCCCGCGCCGTCCTCCGCTATTTTTTTCAGCGATTCCGTATGAAGCCCGTACCCTTCCTCACGCTTCGGTATGTAATAGTCTGCGACGGCGCCGAGACGACGAAGCGCGCGCACGAGAAGCGTCGTCGCCGTGATGCCGTCCACATCGTAGTCGCCGTACACGACGATTTTTTCCGAAGCTTCTATCGCCTGCCGTATCCGAGCGACCGCCCGGTCCATATCCCGCATCAAAAACGGATCATAGTACGCCTGCAGTTGTTCGGGATTCAAAAACGCCCTCGCTTTTTGCACGTCAGAAATATTCCGTCTGCGCAAAATGCCGGCGAGAAAGGTTGAGACGCCAAGCTGCTCCGCAAACGCCTGATCCGACGCGTCCGCAGTCCCTATGATCGACCACTTTTTTCGCAAAGAAAATTCCCCCGTATTATAGGAAAATAAAGGAAAAGGCACACGGGAATCATCTCGTGCACCTTCATCTTCCTTCCTTTAATGTACTCTCGCTTTTTTCGCCTCATGCCAGTTCCGAAGCGTGACCCAGAGCGGGCTCGCGATGAAAATCGACGAATAGCAGCCGCTGAAGAATCCGACAAGCAACGCGAAGGAGAAATCTTTCGTCGTTTCGCCGCCGAACCAGTACAATGCGAACGTCGTGAACAGCACGGTGCAGACCGTGTAAAGGGAACGCGTCAGAGTCTGGTAAACGCTTCGGTTCGCCAGCTCGACGATGTCGCCGCCGCGCCGGAAATGCAGGCGCAGATTCTCACGAATGCGGTCAAAGATAACGATGGTGTCGTTGATGGAGTAACCGACGATCGTGAGCAGCGCCGCGACGAAGGAAGAATCCACCTGTTTCTGCAAGATCGAGAACACGCCGAGCACGACGAGCACGTCGTGAATGAGCGCCAATACCGCCGCAATGCCGAACCGGAACTCAAAGCGGAACGATACATAAGCGACGATCAGGAGCCAAGAGAGCAGCGTCGCCATCGCCGCGTTCATCAAAAGTTCCGCCCCCATCGTGGCGCCGACTTTTTCCTCGCGGAGCACCGCATAGTTGCCGAGCTTTTCCTTCAGGGACGCCATGATCGCCTTGCGGTCGTTTTCCTCCAGGTCGACGGTGCGGATCATCACGTCCCGCGCCTCCGTCGCGTCGCTTGCGTCGCCGGAAAGCTGAATCATGCTGTTGTCGAGGTTATAACCCTTCATGACTTCGCGCACCTGCGTGATCGCCACTTTATTGTCAAAGCGCAGTTCAATGATGGTGCCGCCCGTGAAGTCGATACCAAAGTTGAAGCCTTTGACGAACATCGAAACGATGCCGGGGATGATTATGCAAAGGGAAAGGAAATACCAGAGTTTCCTGCGTCCCACGATGTCGAAATTACGCACGACGCGCACCCCCTTCCGCCGCCGGCGCTTTGCTAGCGCCGTAGACAAACGGGTTCGTGAACAGGTTCGCCCCGATCAGGAGTTTCAGCATAAACTGCGTCAACGAAATCGCCGTAATCATACTCAGGACGACGCCGAGCCCCAGCGTGATCGCAAAGCCGCGAATCGAGCCGGTGCCGAACATGAACAGCACGATCGAAGCGATGATCGTCGTGATGTTCGAGTCGAAAATCGTCGTGAATGCGCGCTTGAATCCGGAATTCATGGCCGCACGGAGCGTCTTGCCCGTCTGGTACTCTTCCTTGAAATGCTCGAAAATCAGCACGTTCGCGTCGACCGCCATACCGATGGACAAGATGATGCCCGCCACGCCCGGCAGAGTCAACGTCGCGTCGAGGAACTTCAGCGCCGCCAAGAGCATCAGTACATACGCCATGAGGCTGATGTCCGCGATGAAGCCGGAAAGACGATAAAACAGGATCATGAACACGAGCACCGCGCCGATGCCCACCGCGAATGCGAACTCGCTCTTATCCTTCGAGTCCTGTCCGAGCGTCGGGCCGACCGTGCGCGTCTCGATGATATTGACCTTGACCGGGAGCGCGCCGCTGCGGAGCAGGATCGCAAGGTTGTGCGCCTCCTCCAGCGTGCGTGAGCCGGTGATGACGGCCTTGCCGCCAAGGATCGGTTCTTTGACGTTCGGGGCGGTCAGCACTTCGCCGTCCAAAAGGATCGCGATCGTGCGCCCGACGTTTTTCGTCGTCAGGTCGCCGAATTTCTTTCCGCCCTCGTCGCTGAATTCCAGCGAAACGAGATTCTGACCGGACTGGTCCGTCTGCTCTTTCGCGTCCTTGAGGTCGGTGCCCGTCAGGACCGTCGTGCCGGCCTCGTCCTTGAACTCAAGCATCGCCGTCTTGCCGATGACCTGGATCGCCTTGTCCGGGTCCTTGATGCCCGGCAGCTCGACAATGATGCGGCGCGCGCCCTGCCGCTGGATGATCGGCTCGGTCAGGCCCAGCTCGTTGACGCGCTTTTCCATGATGCGAACGACGCGCTGCATGGCGTCGTCGTTTACCTTCGCTTCCTCCGTATCCTCGGCCTCAAGCACGACGTGCGTGCCGCCCTGCAAGTCAAGTCCCTGCCGGATCGAATAGGCCAGCGGCGAAACGAACGCGATAAACAGTCCCACAATCGCCGCTATGACTATCAGCAATTTGCCAAACTCTTCTTTTCTCAACGACAATTCCTTCCCTTCTTATGGTTCTAATATCGCAATCGGGTACGACGCCGACAGGAAACTGACGCCGGCGTTTTCCGCCTTGTCCGGCGACACGCCGAGCACCGCCACCGTCATATCTTCGGCAGGCTGCTCCTGTTCGAGCGTCAACGCGTATTCCAAGATATTTTTCGCGATAAACTCGGCGTCCTCCGCCGGATTGGCGCGAATAATCTCCCAAACCTTTTCCGGCTCGAAATGCGCGCCGCCGCGCTTTTTCCCCGCCAAGCGAACGCCCTCGGTAACCGCCGCGAGGACCATGCCCTGCGCCAGCGGCAGCTCGTAAGTCTGCGGATTGACGCTGCGGCTCATGCCAAGCGCCGTCGCTTCGTCGTCGTAAACCGTCTCGTACTCTTCCGTCCAGACATAGACGGGCGTCTGACCGCTCCGTCCTATCGCGACCGACTCCGTCTCGGCATCCACGCCGAAAATCGTCAACGCGCAGGCGACTTTCCGGTCCTTCATCTCGTACAGTTCTTCATGGACGGCGCGCGCAACGGCGTCGTTTTCCTTGCCTTCCAGCACGAGGCTTCGGGCGCGCTGCGTGACCCATCGGCTCGTCTGCTGGGCCGCGGCCGTATTCCCATGGCCGTCCGACAAAATCAGCGTCATGCCGCCCCGCCGTTCAACGAGGCTGTGACTGTCGCCGCAGTATTCGGCGCCGCTTTTTGCGACGCTCGCGATTCCAATCTTAATTTCCATACTACCACCAAACTGCTTATTACCTATTACTTGAATTCGTGAAACACGAACCCCTTCGCCCCTTCGGGGCACCTCCCCTTTCAGGGGAGGCAAGACGCAAACTCTCTCATACCTGCCCTCCCTGAAAGGGAGGGGGGACCGCGAAGCGGTGGGAGGGTTCCGACAAACTTCACAGATTCAGATGCTTACCTTGAAAACGCCTTGCTCCGTCACGATCCAGTCGACGCCGCAATCATACGGAAGTTTTGGGATATCTTCCGTAATCTGGCACTGGAACGCCGCCGCGACCTTGACCGCACGCGCCGCTTTCGGCAAAAACGCGTCGTAATAACCGCCGCCCATGCCGAGCCTCGTTCCGTCCATACCGAAAGCCACACCGGGCACAATGACGCAGTCGAATTCCTCCGGCGGCAAAATCTCCCGCCGCTCCTCCCGCACCGTCAGGATGCCATAGGCGCCTGTTTCCAGCGCATCCATCGACGACACGAGCGCCGCCTCCATCATGCGCTTTCCGGTGATCCACGGAATCGCGACTCGCTTTCCCATGTCGATCAGCCTCGAAAGCAGCGTCTCCGTCTGCACTTCGTCCTCCGTCGCCGCGTATGCGAAAATCGTTTTCGCCTCCGTCAGCGCCTGATGGGAAAGCAGCCGTTCCGTTATCGTTGAGCTGTACGCCGCGCGTTCGTCGGCGGAAAGAGCTCGCCGTGCCGTGAGCATCCGCTTCCTGAGCGCCCGCTTTTGCCCGTCGAGATCGG
>JAFZRW010000140.1 GCA_017619685.1 Schwartzia sp. (in: firmicutes) | reverse complement strand
TGTTTTGCATAACACAATAAGTAATCGTGCCGTGAAGAAACTTCCTTTCGATTTTCACGATTCAATCTTTTTTCCCAAATGAAATTGGCAATAAAATTGGAAGAGCCAAATATCTCATCACAAATGGATTTCAAGTTGTATAGTTCATTATCATCAATACTGACAAAAATAACTCCATCGTCTGCCAAAAGTTTCCATAGCAGTTGTAAGCGAGGGTACATCATACAGAGCCACTTGTCATGACGCGACAAGTCCTCGCCTTCCTTGCCGACTACTTCGCCAAGCCACTTCTTGATGCGCGGATCGTTCACATTGTCATTGTAAACCCAATTCTCCTCGCCCGTGTTGTACGGCGGATCGATATAAATGCACTTGACGCGGCCCTCGTACTCCGGCAGCAGCGATTTCAGCGCGACGAGATTGTCCCCGTGGATGATTTTGTTCCCGCTCCCGTTGTCCTTCTTTGTTTTCCCCTTGCCGCCATAGCTGTACGACCGTTCCAATACATGAAACGGCACTTCGTTCGCGTGGTTCACGACTTTTTCCTTGCCAATCCATTCCAAAACAGGCATCTTGTTTCTCCTTTTAGCCGAAAATTTACTCTGTATCATTCGCCGCCGTCTCCGACAATTCCTTCTATCATCAAAAAGAAGGTGTTTTTTGCCCTTTTTTATGGTATGATAAAAAGACGCTGTACAAGGCGCAGACAAAAGACTGCAATATATAGAGGAGAATGGATAAAATGAAAGTCATATTACTGGAAGACGTCAAGAGCGTCGGAAAAAAAGGCGACATCGTCGAGGTCTCGGAGGGCTACGGGCGCAATTTCCTGCTGCCGAAGAAGCTCGCGCAGCCCGCGACCGCACAGAACGTGAATCTCGCGAAACAGAAGGCGGGCTCCGTCGCGCACAAGAAAGCGCAGGAAGCGGACGAGGCGAAGCTTCTCGCTGCGCAGCTCGCGAAATCGGAAGTCACGATCCCGGTCAAGGTCGGCGAAGGCGGCAAGCTCTTCGGCTCGGTCACGGGCAAGGACGTCTCCGAGGCGCTGAAAAAATCCTACGGCGTCGATATCGACAAGAGGAAAATCTCGCTCATCGAAGAGGTCACGAGCGTCGGCGACTACGAGGCGTCGATCCGTCTTCACCCGGAGGCGTCGGCGAAAGTCGTCGTGCATGTAACGGAAGGCTGATGCTTTCATGGGAAGCCTGTTCAATTTTTTTCAGCGGAAATTCTCGTCGGAAGACCGCAGCGGCTACATGACGTCGCCGGAAAATCCCCTCGACCGCGAGATCGACGCGCTTTACGGAATGCTCGTGGACATTCTGGGCTCCGACAAGCTCGTCATCAAAGCGGGCAAGATGGACGCGATGCGCTTCATGCGCTCGCCGAACCGCGGGGAGCGCGTGCTCGCGCTGGAGCGGATCCTGCTCGAAAATCCGACCATCGAACACATTCCGTCCGACGCCGAGATCCCGAAGCTCCTGACGGAACTTTCGGAGCGCATCGCCGACCTGATGGCGCGCCGCTCGCTGGAAGACAAGATTGAGAAGAAGATTGCCGAAAAACTCGAAGAAAATCACGAGGACTATGTGAAAGACATTCGCATGCAGGTCCTCGACGAAGAGACCCCGCAGTCCGAGTCTCCGCAGGCCAGGGAGCGGCGCGAGGCTCTCGAGAAGCTCGATAAAGTGAAGCTGACCCAGTCGGTCATGGAACTTTTGCGCCCGACGACCCCCGACGAGATCATCGGCCAGCCGCGCGCCATCCGCTCGCTCCTGGCGAAGCTTTCGTCGCCGTACCCGCAGCATCTGATCCTGTACGGGCCGCCCGGCGTCGGCAAGACCACGGCCGCGCGCCTCGTCCTTGAGCAGGCGAAACGCGTTGAAACGTCCCCGTTCGGCCCCGACGCGCCGTTTGTCGAGACGGACGGCACGACGCTTCGCTGGGACCCCCGGGACATGACGAATCCTTTGATCGGCTCGGTGCACGATCCGATCTACCAGGGCGCGCGGCGCGACCTCGCCGACATCGGCGTGCCGGAGCCGAAGCCCGGCCTCGTCACCGACGCCCACGGCGGCGTCCTTTTCATCGACGAGATTGGCGAGATGGACGTCATGCTTCAAAACAAACTCCTGAAGGTGCTGGAGGATAAACGCGCCTTTTTCGAGTCCACCTATTACGATCCCACCGACCCGAAAGTGCCTCCGTATATCAAGAAACTCTTCGACGAAGGCGCGCCCGCCGACTTCGTATTGATCGGCGCGACGACGCGGGAGGCGCGGGACATCAGTCCTGCGCTTCGTTCCCGCTGCGCCGAGATCTATTTCGAGCCGCTGACGCCCGCGCACATCGTCCGCATCGTCGAAAACGCGGCAAAGAAGCTTGACGCGGCGCTGGCGGACGGCGTCGCCGACCTGATCAGCGACTACACCATCGAGGGGCGCAAAGCGATCAATATCCTCGCCGACGCATACAGCTTCGCGCTGGAGCGGCGCGAAATCGGCGCGCCCGTCGTCATCGGGAAAGACGACGTTTACGAAGTCGCGCAGGTCAGCCGTCTCTACCAATATGTTAAGGACCGCTCGTCGGAACGCGCCGAGATCGGCCACATTTTCGGCCTCGGCGTCTCCGGCTACCTCGGCTCGGTCATCGAGATCGAGGCCGTCGCTTTTCCCGCGCATGAAAAAGGGAAAGGTGCGGTGCGCTTCAACGAGACGGCGGGCAGCATGGCGAAAGACTCCGTCTTCAACGCCGCGTCCGTCGTGCGCCGCATGACAGGACTCGAGCTTTCCGACTACGATCTGCATATCAACGTCGTCGGCGGCGGCAACATCGACGGCCCGTCGGCCGGCACGGCGATCCTTGCGGCGATTACCAGCGCGCTGACGCGCCGCCCGCTGCGGCAGGACGTCGCCGTCACGGGCGAGATCTCGCTCTACGGGCAGGTGCGCCCCGTCGGCGGCGTCTTTGAAAAAGCTTACGGCGCGAAACAGGCCGGCATGAAATCCATCATCATCCCCGCAGAAAACAAGAAAGACATACCCGACGCGCACCTCGGGCTTTCCGTGTATCCCGTCGAGACGGCGGACGAAGCGTTCCGTCTGCTCTTCGCGGACGGCTGGGACAAAAAACAGGAAGGGACGGACAAAAATGGCGACGGTTGAACGAATCCCACCGCAAAATATACAGGCCGAGCAGGCCGTCCTTGGCGCTATGCTCCTGAAAAAAGACGCCATCGCCGAAGCTGCGGAAAAGCTGAAGCCGGAAGACTTTTACCGCGAAGCCCATCGGCTCGTCTATCAGGCGATCCTCGAGCTCTACCGCCGCGATGAAGCGGCCGACCTCGTCACCGTCACGGAGCAGCTGAAAAAGACGGACAACCTCGAAAAAGCGGGCGGCATCGCCTTTGTCACTTCGCTGGCGAACGCCGTGCCGACGGCGGCGAATCTCGAATACCATGCGCGCATCGTCCTCGAAAAGGCGCAGCTACGGAACCTCATAAACACTGCCACCGAGATCGCGGGCGAGGCTTACGAAGACACGGAGGAAATCGGCAATCTGATGGACGACGCCGAAAAGAAGATCCTCGCCGTCACCGGACGCGGCAATTCCTTTGACCTGACCTCCATCGGCGACCTCGTGCTCGACGTCTTCTCCAAAGTCGAGGAACGCTCCAAGCACAAGAACGCGCTTACGGGGCTCGCCTCCGGCTTCGTCGACCTCGACCGGCTGACCTCGGGCTTCCAGCCCTCCGACCTGATACTCGTCGCGGCGCGCCCCTCCATGGGCAAGACCGCGTTCACGCTGAACATCGCGACTTACGTCGCCGTGCGCCTCAAGCAGCCCGTCGCGTTCTTTTCCCTCGAAATGTCGAACGTACAGCTTGTGCAGCGTATGCTCTGCGCCGAAGGAGGCATCGACTCGCAGGCGCTCCGCTCCGGCATCCTGGAACAGGAAGACTGGACGCGGCTCATCGCGGCCTCCGACCGCCTGATGAAAGCGCCGATGTTCATCGACGACACGCCGGGCATCACCGTCTCAGAACTTCGCTCCAAAGCGCGCCGCATCAAAGCGCAGCACGGCCTATCCCTCGTCGTCATCGACTACTTGCAGCTCATGCAGGGCCGCGCCGGCCGAAACGGCGACAGCCGCCAGCAGGAAATCTCCGAGATCTCCCGCTCGCTGAAAGCCCTCGCCCGTGAACTCCGCGTGCCCGTTATCGCATTGTCACAGCTTTCGCGAGGCGTCGAAGCGCGCCAGGTCAAGCGTCCGATGCTGTCCGACCTGCGCGAGTCCGGCTCTCTGGAGCAGGACGCGGACATCGTGATGTTCCTCTACCGCGAAGACTACTACGACGCGGAAACCGAGCGCAAAAACATCACCGACGTCATCATCGCCAAGCACAGAAACGGGCCCATCGACACCAAGCAGCTTTTCTTCGAGAAGCGGTTCACGAAATTCACGAACTTCGAGCACACGCCAGCCAACAACTAAACTATTGCAAAGGGGCTGTCGCACGAAATTTTTTGAAGTATGAAAATCATACTTCAAAAAATTTGTGCAGCAGCCCCTTTTTTATCAATTTTTCTTGACACGTTCATCTTTTCTTGGGTATAATGACAATAGGAAAATGGACTTTTTCCCGTATTCTTTTTTCGTATGTCTCCAAAAGGAGTTGGCGACTATGACAACCGTGTGCAAAAAAATTGTCTTTAAGCGCAAGGGGTAACTATGCCCTCTTGCGCTTTTTGTTACGAGAGCACTTAACGCGCGCAAGCGTGAGCGCGGCGCAAGTTTAGTGCGACGGATACCTGACCGCTTAATGAAGCCGAGCCGGAGGCGAAGGCTGAATTTAGCGGGCATGGTATTTTTTAGTAAAAGATAAACCCGCATGACAATGGGAGTTGGTTCTATGACCGAGGGCGAAACACGATAAGTAAGGAAACCATTTCAAGAACGCATTGAAAACCCAATTCAAGGACGTATCGGAAAGCCAAGGAAGCAGCCCATATCGAGGAATTTTTTCGGCTGTCTAGGAAAACGGCTCGAAGTCGTAGTCAAAGTGCTACGTCGAGAGCCGTTTGACAACGACAGGCGGAAAAATAACCGATATGAGCGGAAACGCTAGAAGGGATTGATGAATCATGACCATGAAGGTCAAAACCAACATGCCGGCGATGAACGCGCTGAACCAACTCGACCGGAACCACTCCGACCTCACGAAACAACTCCAGAAACTGTCCTCGGGCATGAATATCAACAGCGCCAAGGACGATCCTTCCGCCTACGCCATCAGCGAGCGTATGCGGACGCAGATTCGCGGCCTCGACCAGGACCTGAAAAACACGCAGAACGCCCGCGCGCTGATGAATACCGCCGAGGGCGCCGTGCAGAGCACCCTGGACATCCTGAAGACGTTCAAGGAAAAAGCGCTGAACGCCGCCAACGACACGAATACGGACACAGACCGCGCCACGATCCAGCGCGAACTCGACCAGCTGATTCAGCAGATCGACGACAACGCGCACGTCACTTACAACGGAAAGATCTTGCTGAACGGCGACATGGGCGGCAACATGGCCGCCGACGAGCAGGGCGTCATCGTGGACTTCATGAGCTATCTGGACAACGCGAACCTCTCGATGCAGGACGCGCTGGACGGAGCGATCAACTATGCCTCCGGCGGCATGTTCCAAAACGAAGAAGACCTCAGGACGCGCTTCCTCTCCGATATGGCGGGCGGCGGCGATCTTCTCGGTCTCTGCGGCATCGACCTGACGAACAAGGACACGGGCGCCATCACCGGTTCCGACGCGGGCGGCGAAAAAGAAAAGACTGCCGAGAGCATCGTGCCGGAAGAGAAAAATCCTTACACGGGCGGCGTTCCCAGCGGTACCACAAATATCAACGGGCTTTCCGTCACCTGGCCCGCCACGGGCGGCGATTCCGCAAAAGAGGCCATCGCCACCGCCTTGGACAGCCAATGGCTGAAAAACTGCATGGATTTGATTCAGGAATCCTATGAATTGAACTTCAAGGAGCCGGGAACTTCCGTCAATAGCATGGAAGTGATTTTGAAGGATGAAGGTGATAACCACAAGCTGGCCTATGTAACAAGCGGCAGCGTCGGCGGCGTCACAGACAGCCTGACCCTCACTGTCAATATGTACTATTATGGCAGCCTCGACCCTACCGACGTCAACGGCAAAGATACAGGCACGGGCGCTGGGCAACAATATCTTGACCGCACCATCGCCCACGAAATGACGCACGCGCTCATGGCGGCGAATATCAAGAACTTCGGCGAGCTTGCCAAAAAGCACCCTTACATCACGGAGGGCATGGCGGAACTCGTGCACGGCATTGACGACGTCCGTAAAACGCGTATCGAAGAACTCTCGGCCGCCTCTGGCGCAACGCGGCTTAAGAACGCGCTAAACTATTCCGGCGATAGCCCTGATAACGATGTCTACGCGGCAGGCTATATGATACTGCGCTATCTCGCGAAACAGGCCGCCGACGCGGAGCCGGAAAAGCGCATGGTCTTCCAGACCGGCACGAAAGCGAATCAGGCTATCAAGGTCGGCCTCGCCGATATGCGCGCCGAAGCGCTGGGCCTCGTGAAAAACGGCAAAGTCACCTGCCAGGTCACCACGCAGAAGAAAGCGACGGCGGCGCTCAACGTCATCGACCGCGCCATCACGAAAGCTATCAAGCAGCAGACCTCCATCGGCGCGGTGCAGAGCCGCCTCGACTTCACGGCGCAAAACATCATCACCGCCAACGAAAACGTCACAGCCTCCGAAAGCACGATTCGCGACGCCGACATGGCGAGAGCGTTCACCGATTACACAAAGGCGAACGTGCTGATGCAGACCGCGCAGAGCATGCTGGCGCAGGCGAACCAAACCAGCAGCAACGTCCTTTCACTGCTGCAATAAGTGCAGGCGCAAAGAGCCGAGTTCCGAAATCGGAACTCGGCTCTTTTTTCTCAAAAACCTTTTTCTTTTTTTGCTGCAAAAAGAAGGAAATGTCTGAAAAAGAACGAATATTATAGATATGCTGAAAGCGTCCATAGCTTTAAGGTCGCTTTCGAGACTGAGGAGGGATCGGAATGCAGGAATATCAAAGCGCGGATCTGAGAAACATCGCCGTCATCGGCCATGGACGGACGGGAAAGACGAGTCTTCTGGACGCGGCGCTTTTTAACGCGGGCGGCGCTCGCCGCTTTGGCAAAGTGGACGACGGAACGTCGGCGCTCGACTACGAGCCGGAGGAAAGCAAGCGCAAGCTCAGTATTTCCAGCGCGCTGGCCGCCGTCGAGTGGCGCGGCTGCAAGCTGAATTTCATTGATACGCCGGGCTACCCCGATTTCGTCGGCGAGATGATCTCGGCGCTCACAGCTTCGGACGCTGCGCTGATCGTCGTTTCCGCGCCGAGCGGCATGGAGACGGGCACGGAAAAAGCGTGGCTGACCGTCGAGGAGATGGGGCTGCCGCGCGCAATCTTCGTAAACAAGATGGACCGCGAACACGCGGACTTCGAGCGCGCAGTGGACGAACTCCGCGCGCGTTTCGGCTCGGGCATCGTTCCGGTACAGCTTCCTATCGGTAAGGAAGACACGTTCCAGGGCGTCGCCGACCTTTTGACGCTGCACATGAAGATCGTCACCCACGAGGACGAGGAGCTTGTCGCGGACATTCCCGAGTTCATGCAGGAAGCGGTCGAAGAGGCCCGCCAGCAGCTCATCGAGGCGCTGTCCGATTTCGACGACCAGCTGATGGAAAAATTCCTCGAAGGCGAGGACATTCCCGAGTCGGAGATCCTGGAGGCGCTGTCAAAAGGCGTCAAGGCGGCAAAGGTTTTCCCCGTTTTCTGCGGCTCTGCGCTCCAGAATATCGGCGTAAAGAAACTTTTGAAAGGCCTCGGCGCGCTGATGCCGTCGCCGGAAGACCGCACGTTCATCGCGACCGACACGAAGACGGAAGAGCCGGTAGAGCGCGGCACGGACGGGCCGTTCGCGGCGCAGGTCTTCAAGACGATCGTCGACCCCTTCGTCGGACGCCTGACCTTCCTGCGCGTCGTTTCGGGCGACATGAAGGGCGACGCAACGTATTATAATGTGACCCGCGAGGCGGAGGAACGCATGTCGGGCCTCTTCACTATGCA
>JAFZRW010000139.1 GCA_017619685.1 Schwartzia sp. (in: firmicutes) | reverse complement strand
TGAATACGACGCTGGGTCTTGCGCTCACGATGTCGATGCTGATTCATCACGGCATCGGTGTGGCGAGGAACGGCATCGGCTATTTCAAGCACTTCCTCGAGCCGTTTGCTCCTTTTATCGTCATCCATATCATTGAGGAGCTTGCGCGGCCCGCGTCGCTTGCTTTCCGTCTTTTCGGAAACATCCTGGCCGGCGAGGTGCTGATCATCATCATCCTGAACCTTGCTCCCTGGTATGCAAACTGGGCGCCGCATGTGGTCTGGGTTATCTTCAGCCTCGCGGTCGGCGTCATCCAGGCGTTCATCTTCACGATGCTCTCGCTGGTGTATATCGCGCCGTCGGCCAAGCCGCACGAGCATCACGAGGAATGAGCAGTTTTCACAGTAAGCCGTGGCAACGGTTCCGGTGTGGAAATCTTTTCCATGCTGTGAGAAATTGCCATTATTAAAAATTTTTATTTATTATTAGGAGGTTTTTTACTCATGGCTAACATCACTCCCGTACAGTTGTCCCTCATCGTTGTTCTTCTCATCACGATCACTTCGATCGTCGCCGCCGTTTATGGTGACTCCCGCGTTCTGATGCGCCTCATGGACGGCACGGTTCGCCAGCCGGAGGTCAAGGATGCTCTGTTCACGAACGCTCTCGTATCCTGCGGTCTTGTCGAGTCCATTCCTATTATCGCGATCGTCGTCGTCCTGATCCTCATCTTCGCGAATCCGTTCATCGCGCACTGAGCGGCTTGAGCGGGAAGCAGTGGCTTTTCGCATGGATCGCCAGAAGGGGAGGATTCTTGAATGGTAGACGTTAATTCCACATTATTTATCCAGATCATAAACTTCTTGGTCCTCCTTCTCGTGCTGAAGAAATTCGCATGGGGCCCCTTGCTTCAGGTTCTCCATGACCGGACGGACAAGATTGCGAACAATATCCGTCAGGCCGACGAGGACCGCGCGCAGGCGGCCGAGATGAAGAAGGAGTACGAGCAAAAGCTCTCCGACGCGCGCAAGCGCGCCCAAGAGATCACGGATTCCGCGGCGCAACGCGGCGAAGCGGACTATCGTGCTCGTGTGGAGGAGACGCAGCAAGAAATCGAACAGATGAAGAGCGCGGCGAGAGCGCAGCTCCAGGCGGAGCGCGAGGAAGCCGCGAAGAAAATGAAAGGGCAGATGGTCGCGCTTTCGCTGGCGGCTGCCACGAAGCTGATGGCTCGCAACATGGACGACGCCGCAAACGAGGCGCTCGTGGGCGACTTCATCGACAGTCTCAGCAAAGAAAAGCTGGGTGATCTGTCATGCTGAACCTGCAGCTTGCCATCAAGTATTCCCGGGCGATGTTCCTCCTGGCACAGGAGGAAGGGAAGCTCGCAGAATACGGGCAGGAGCTCCAGTCGCTGGCCTCGGATATCGAGGGAGCGCCGGAGCTGAAAGCGTATCTGGAAAGCCCGATGATCCCGCGCCAGGCGAAGCAGGAAGCGGTGCAGAAGATTTTCGCCGGGGAGCTTTCCCCGATGATGATGAATTTTCTGCGCTTTCTTCTCGACAAGCAGCGCATTTCCATTCTTTCGGAAATTGCGCAGCAGTATGAGAATTTTGCCAACGAGGCGCAGGGCATCCTCGTCGCCGACGTGACGACGGCAAGAGCCCTGTCGGACAGCCTCGGCGAAAGGCTCATGGCGAAACTCGGCGAGGTCACAGGAAAGAAAATCAAGTTGCGGAAGCATTTGGACGAGAAGCTGCTCGGCGGCGCGGTGGTCCGTATGGGCGACAAGCGAATCGACGGCAGTCTCAGAAGCCGCATGAAGGCACTCGAAGCACAGCTTTTGGCGGACTAGGTTAGGAATTGAGGTGAGTGCTAAGTTATGAAAATGAATCCCGAAGAAATAACAGCCATCATCAAGGAGCAAATCAAGAACTACGAAGTGGATCTTGAGATCGACGAGGTGGGGACTGTTATCGAGATCGGTGACGGCATCGCTCATATCCATGGCCTGCAAAAAGCTATGGCCGGCGAGCTGCTCGATTTCGGAGACGATATTTTCGGCATGGTGCTGAACCTGGAGCAGGACAACGTGGGCGCCGTCGTTCTCGGTCGCGAGACTGAGATCATGGAAGGCCGCACGGTCAAGCGGACGGGACGCATCATGCAGGTTCCGGTCGGCGAGGCGATGATCGGACGCGTCGTAGACGCGCTGGGTCGTCCTATCGACGGCAAGGGACCTATCGAAACAAACGAATACCGGATGATTGAAAGTCCGGCGCCGGGTATCGCGGACAGGAAGTCGGTCCATGAGCCGCTCCAGACGGGCATCAAGGCGATCGACGCGCTTGTTCCCATCGGGCGCGGCCAGCGCGAGCTCATCATCGGAGACCGCGGCACGGGCAAGACGGCCATCGCCGTCGATACGATCATCAATCAGAAGGGGCAGAACTGTATCTGCATCTATGTCGCCATCGGCCAGAAGGCATCGACGGTCGCGCGCGTAGTCAAGACGCTGGAGGATACCGGGGCAATGGCGTATACCATCGTCGTCGCCGCGACGGCGT
>JAFZRW010000002.1 GCA_017619685.1 Schwartzia sp. (in: firmicutes) | reverse complement strand
GCCGCCTCGCTGCCCGCCAGCCCCGCGCCGACGACGATGACGCGATGAATCTTGCTTACGGTATCCATCGTTATTTCTTTTTCGCGGCGGTCTTCTTCGCCGCCGTCGTTTTTTTCGCGGCCGGCTTCTTCGCCGCCGTTTTCTTTACAGACGCCGCTTTTTTCACGGTCTTGCCGCGGGCCGCCGTCTTTCCTTTCGCGGCGGATTTCTCCGCCGCCGCGTCCTGCTTGCCTTTCTCGGCGCGCGCGCGCAAACGCTCAAGCTCCTTGTTGATCGGGTGGTCGATACGAGTCTTGCAGGCGTCGTTGATGCAATAGCGCAGCACGCGCCCGTTCTTGAAATGATGGCGCAGGATTAGCGAGCCGCAAGTCTTGCAGGGCTCCGCCTCCGGCACGTCCCACGTCACGAAACCGCAGTCGGGATAATTCTTGCAGCCGTAGAAAATCCGGCCGCGCCGCGTGCGCCGCTCGACGATGCTGCCGCCGCACTGCGGGCAGAACGCGCCCGTGTCCCTCAGGAACGGTTTCGTATTCCGGCACTCGGGGAACCCGGGGCACGCGAGGAATTTTCCGTAGCGGCCCTGCTTGACGACCATCTTCCTGCCGCAATGCTCGCAAACGACGTCGGACTCCTCGACGGGCAGCTCGACGTGGCCGATAGCCGCGTCCGCCTTTTCCAGCGTCTCTGCGAAAGGTCCGTAGAAATCGGAAAGGAATCTGTTTTTCCCGCGTTTGCCGTCCGCGATCTCATCAAGCTCGTTCTCCAGCGTCGCGGTGAATTTCACATCGACAATGTCCTTGAAATATTCTTCGAGCATTTTCACGACGATCTCGCCGAGCTCCGTCGGACGGAACGTCTTCTCGACGCGCACGACGTAGCCGCGCGCGAGAATCGTTTCGATGATCGGCGCATAGGTGCTCGGACGCCCGATGCCTTTTTCCTCCAGCGTCTTGACCAGCGACGCCTCGTTGTAACGCGGCGGCGGCTCCGTGAAATGCTGCTCCGGCAGGATGGCGGAAAGGTCGAGCACGTCGCCGACGGAAAGTTCCGGCAGCACGACGTCCTTTTCCTTCTTGTTCCCCGTCTCCGCGTAAACGGCGGTAAAGCCCGCGAATTTCAGCACCGATCCGGTAGCGCGGCACACATAATGCTTGCCGCCCGCAATCGCGACGCCCAGCGTATCGTAAACGGCGGGCGACATCTGGCACGCGACGAACCGCTGCCAGATCAGCGTGTAAAGCTTGAGCTGATCCGCCGTCAAAAACGACGAAACTTCCTCCGGCGTCCGCAATACGCTCGTCGGGCGAATCGCTTCATGGGCGTCCTGCGCGTTCTTGCCGGAAGCGTAAACGTTCGGCTTCGACGGAACGTACGTCGTGCCGTAGCGCTCGACGACATACGAGCGCGCCTCATCCGTCGCAAGCTGGGAAATGCGCGTCGAATCCGTTCTCATATACGTGATCAAGCCGACAGGGCCTTTGCGCCCGAGGCTGATACCTTCGTAAAGCTGCTGCGCGAGCATCATCGTCTTGCGCGAAGTGAAGCCGAGCCTGCGCGCCGCGTCCTGCTGCAGACTGCTCGTATTGAACGGCGGCGCGGCTTTCCGCTGCCGCTCGCGGCGCTTGACCTCGGTTACCGTGAACTTCTCTTTTTCCAGCGCGTCCTTGACCGAAAACGCCGATTTCCGATCCGAAAGCGCCGGTTTCTTGCCGTCCACCGCCGAAAGCTCCGCCGTGAAAAGACGCGAGCGCTTCTTGCGGAACTTCAGATCGATCGTCCAATACTCCTCGGAAACGAAATTCCGCACTTCTTCCTCGCGGTCGGCGATCAGCTTCACGGTCACGGACTGCACGCGTCCCGCCGAAAGCCCCTTCCTGACTTTGCGCCAGAGCAGCGGCGACAGTTTGTAACCCACGATACGGTCGAGCATACGGCGCGCCTGCTGCGCGTCGACCCGGTCGACGTCAATGCGGCGCGGCTCCTCGATGGCCGCCTTGATGGCCGGCTTCGTGATCTCGTTGAACACGATGCGGCAGTCCTCGTCCGGCGCAATATCGAGAAGATGCGCAAGATGCCACGCAATCGCCTCTCCCTCGCGGTCCGGGTCGGATGCGAGATAGACACGGGCCGCGTCCTTCGCGTCTTTTTTCAGCGCGCGGATCAGATCGCCCTTGCCTCGGATATTGATATATTTCGGCTCAAAATCATGGTCGACGTCGATGCCGAACTGGCTCTTCGGGAGATCCCTGAGATGCCCCATGGAAGCGCGTACGACATAATCCTTGCCAAGATATTTCTCAATCGTCTTCGCTTTCGCGGGAGACTCCACGACGACAAGCGTCTTGGCAGAAACCGCCGCCGCTTTCTTCACGGCGGTCTTTTTCTTGGAGACGGCTTTTTTTGCCGCCGCACCTTTTTTCGTCTTGGTTTTCGCTGATGCTTTCAACGATGTTCCTCCTTATCATGCGCGATCATGCGCGCGTATATGCATGGTTTCCGTCTTCCAGGATTACTCCCTTGAGCTGCATCTGAAGCAGCAGGAACGCGACGTTGGACGCGTCGCCCCTTCCGTGCAGCCGATAGACGATATCGTCCACGGAGAGCGGATCGGCCTTGGAAAGGATCGAGTAGACCGCGCGTTCCTCCTCCGAAAGGTTCTCCGGAATCGTCTCGTTCACGGACGAACCGCCGCTTTTTTTGCGCGGCTCTCCCCTCTTTGCCCACGGGTATTCGTCCAAGACGTCCTGTGCCGACGTCGCGAGCTTCGCTCCTTGCTGTATCAGGCGATGGCAGCCCTTGCTCGTGTCCGAGTAAATACTGCCGGGCACGGCGAACACGTCGCGCCCTTCGCTCAGCGCAAGCTCCGCCGTGATCAGCGAACCGCTGCGCTCCGCCGCCTCGACGACCAGCGTGCCCCGCGAGAGTCCGCTGATGATCCGGTTTCGCTGCGG
>JAFZRW010000138.1 GCA_017619685.1 Schwartzia sp. (in: firmicutes) | reverse complement strand
GACCGTCGAAGCGTGGCGAGGGGCGACGGACGAAAAGGGCGTCCTTCGCGTCGGGGCATTGGACTGGAATACGCAAAAAAATCCGCAGACTTAACTGAGTCTGCGGATTTAGCTATACAGGCGCGCATTATTCCTGGATTGTTTTCGATTTGTCGTCTTTCATCTGGCCGAGATAGTGGGCGACGAATTGCTGGGCGGTGCGGCCGTTCCTGCCGGAGTGTTCCATCTCCCAGCGCTGGCCCAGTATGCGGAGCTCTTCCGGCGGTAGGATGACGCCGTTCGCCCGCAGGTGATAGTCGATGATTGCCAGATATTCGTTCTGATTCGGCGCGCGATAGTTGATGATGAGGCCGAAGCGGTCGGAGAGGGAGATCGTCTCGTTCATGCTCTCGGACTTGTAAAGCTCGTCCTGTCCCGCCGCACGGTCGCGCCAGGTTTCCTTGATCAGATGGCGCCGGTTGGAGGTCGCATAGATCAGGACGTTGTCGGGCCGCGACTCGACGCCGCCCTCTATGGCGGATTTCAGATATTTGTATTCGACTTCCGTGTCCTCGAAGGAAAGGTCGTCGAGGAACAGGATGAAATGCTTCGAGGCAAAGCGGCGGAGCGAATCCATGACGTGCGGCAGGTTCGCGAGCTGCGGCTTCGTGATTTGCACGAGACGGAGCCCCATGGAAAAGTATTCGTTCGCCAGCGCCTTGACGGACGAGGATTTGCCCGTGCCGCGCGCGCCGACGAGCAGGACGTTGTTTGCGGGGCGTCCCGCGAGGAACGCGAGGGTGTTGCTCTGCAGCTGCTTCTTTTGGTCCATGTAGCCGATCAGGTCGGTGAAGCAAACCGGCTCGAAATGGCGGATTCCGACGAGCCCTTCGTTGTCGTCCCAGCGGAACGCGCGGTACGCCGAAATGTCGCCGCAGCCGAAACGCAGGTAATATTCCGTCAGCGCGTCGGCGAGCTTCGCGGGCGTCCACGGATGGCGGAATACCGAATGGAGCGCGGCGACGCCCGGCGTCATCTTGTCTTCGCCCGGTTCGTACTCGTCGAGCAGCGAGAGAGTCAGGAACCGGCTCGGCAGCTCGCGGAGCAGCGGCTCCAGGACTTCGAGATCGCGAACAAAGGCAACGCGCAGGCTCGGGGAAATCTTTCCTTTCGTCATTTCGACGCAGCGAGCGACAATGTTGTCGTTGTTTGCGAGGCGGTACACGAGATAGGCGCGCAGCAGATTGCCTTTGAGGCCGAGCTCTTCCGCGGCTTCGATCAGGCGCGCGGCAAACTCATACTGCATGGCTACGTTCGAGGGCTGCTCAAAATACGCTTCTAGGCATTGCAGTACGTCATCCTCCAGCAGGGAACGGCAGATAAGAAGCTCGTAAAGATGCGGATTGTTAGTCATGAAAATCATCCTCTCCGGATAAGTCTGCTTTTGTTATAGTATGTATTGTTTGATGCGTCGCGTCAATAGGGAACAATAAAAAAGCCGTCTGCTCTTCGCAAACGGCTTTACTTGCATAGGTGGTCGGGATGACAGGGTTCGAACCTGCGGCCTCATCGTCCCGAACGATGCGCGCTACCAAACTGCGCCACATCCCGACGACATGATGATTATACGCTAAGTGTGAGTTAAAAGCAAGTGTTTTTTGCATAAATCAGGAAAAAACCTGAATTTGCAAGGAAATCAGAGGTTCCTTAATCATCGGGCGGAGAATTTATCGCGCAGGATGACGTCGTGGGAACCACCCTCGACGATACTGACGGACGAGACGAGCGTGAGCTTCGCCTTTTCCTGCAGCTCTTTGATACTGAGTGCGCCGCAGTTGCACATCGTCGAGCGCACCTTCGACAGCGTGATGCCCACGTTATCATGGAGCGGGCCGGCGTAAGGCACATAGGAATCGACGCCTTCCTCGAAGGAGAGCTTGCGGTCGCCGCCAAGGTCGTAGCGCTGCCAGTTGCGCGCACGGTTCGAGCCTTCGCCCCAATATTCCTTATAAAAAGTGCCGTTGATCTTTACCTTGTCCGTCGGGCTCTCGTCAAAGCGAGAGAAGTAACGGCCGAGCATCAGGAAATCCGCGCCCATCGCCAGCGCCAGCGTGATATGGTAGTCGTGTACGATGCCGCCGTCGGAGCAGACCGGGATGTAAACGCCGGTCTCCTTGAAATAATCGTCGCGCGCTTTGCAGACGTCGATCAGCGCGGTGGCCTGGCCGCGGCCGATGCCCTTCGTCTCGCGGGTGATGCAGATGGAGCCGCCGCCGATGCCGACTTTGACGAAGTCCGCGCCCGCTTCGGCAAGGAAGCGGAACCCTTCGGAGTCGACCACGTTGCCCGCGCCGACCTTGACCTCCGGGCCGTATTTTTTATGGATATAGTCGAGGGTAATGCGCTGCCATTCGGAATAGCCTTCCGACGAGTCGATGCAGAGCGCGTCCACGCCCGCGTCGAGAAGCAGAGGCACGCGCTCTGCGTAGTCGCGGGTATTGATGCCCGCGCCGACGCGGTAGCGTTTGTGCTTATCCGTGATTTCCAGTTCGTGCTCCTTGTTGTCCGTGTAATCTTTACGGAACACCATATAGCGAAGCCGCTGGTTCTTGTCCACGAGGGGCAGCATATTGAGCTTCGATTCCCAGATGATGTCGTTCGCCTCGGAAAGCGTCAGATCGGCGTCCGCGTAGACGAGACGGTCGAACGGCGTCATGAATTCCGAGACCGGCGTGTCCATCGTCATGCGCGTGATGCGATAATCGCGGCTTGTCACGATGCCGAGGAGCTTGCCCGTCGGCTCGCCGTCTTCCGTGACTGCCATCGTCGAATGACCCGTCTTCGCTTTGAGTTTCAGCACTTCGCCGAGCGTCGTCGTCGGCTTGATATTCGAGTCGCTGGAGACGAAGCCGGATTTGTAGCTCTTGACGCGGCGAACCATCTGCGCTTCCTGCTCCGGCGTCTGCGAGCCGTAGATGAAGGACATGCCGCCTTCCTGAGCCAGCGCGATGGCCATCCGGTCGTTGGACACGGCCTGCATGATAGCGGAGACCATGGGGATATTAAGACTCAGCGCGGGTTCTTCCCCTTTCTTGTGCTTCACGAGCGGCGTCCGGAGCGAGACGTTCGCCGGAACGCAGTGCTCGGAGGAGTACCCAGGCACAAGCAGATATTCACCGAAGGTGTGCGACGGTTCTTCGTAATAGAATGCCACTGTAATTCCCTCTTTTCCATAAAGAATCTGAAGATATTTTTACTATCATAATACTTTCCGCGCCGTTTGACAACCGCTTTCCGGATTCTTGCGATAAAAAAATAGGGGTAAATTTTTCTATGAATAAGGCGAGAGTGAGGGATTTCTGCGACCGTATCCCAGATTCAGAATTTGTATTCCCGCTCCAGTTCCTCCAGCCACATGCTGTTGGTGTGGTCGTAAGTGCGGACCACGGTTCGGTCGCCGTAAAGATACAGGGAATTGGTATAGATGTGCTTCTTGTCTATGGCAGGATTGTGGATATTTACCAGATTCTCATTGAAGCGGTTCACGCCGTCGTCGGCAAAGCTGTCGTTCGTCGGCGCGGTGTGCGTATGCCCGGATATCCACAGACTCCCCGGCGGACAATCGGCCAGCAGCTTCTTCAACTCCTCCGCCGGCTGCGCCGTCATGTCCGGCGTATTGATCTTCTTGGAATATGTCCGAAGCGTTCCCATCAGCGGCGCATGGCAAAAGAACAATATCGGCCCATTCCGGTGCGACGCGATTTCGCCCTTCATCCATGCGATCTGCTCGGGGGAAAGTTCCACATGCCACCTCCCGCAGGCGTCCGGCGCAAGATACAGCAGACGGCAGCGGCCGACGGTGCGGGCATAGTACAGTCCCGGTAAACGATAGCGCTTCGTAAAGGCTGTGAGTTTGGCCCGTTTCTCCTCACGCGCAGCCCGCTGCAATTTTCCCTCTTCGGTGGGTTCGCTGCGGTATTCGTAATCGTGGTTTCCTGCGACGGCATACCACGGCGCGCGGATACGGGCAAGAAAATCGTCCGCACAGGAAAATTCTTCCTCGATTCCGTAGCGGGCCGCCAAATCGCCAAGGATCGCCACTTCGTTCACATCGTTCCATGAATTGATATCGGCAAGCATCTGTTCTTTCTGTGCCCAGACATAGTCCTGCTTCGCAGGCGTCGGGAAATTCTTCGTGCGCCAGGGAAGGTGCAAGTCGCTCAAAAGGACGATATGATAATAATCGTTCCGCGTCGCCTCTGTCGGACGGCTGAAAAGCCCTTCCATCAGCAGCCAGCCCGCCGTCGTCGCCATGAACTTCAAAAATTCACGTCGTTTCACGAAAACACCTCCTAACATGAATCGTTGAAAGCGGAGAAAATGAATCGCGGCATGAGCGCGTTTTTATTTATTGTACCACAGAAAATGGGCGACAATGATGAATATCTCGACCATGGCTTATCACGGAGCCAATATCCAGACGTCGGCTTCGTCGTGTAAAGCCT
>JAFZRW010000018.1 GCA_017619685.1 Schwartzia sp. (in: firmicutes) | reverse complement strand
TCCGAAAATCCGTCGAATTCTTTAGCGCTTTGTCCAGCGTAATGCCGAGCTCCGTTGGAATCAGCTTCGCCACCTTATCCACTTCGGCATAAGAAAGTCCGAGTACGCGTCCGACGTCGCGCACCGAGCCGCGCGCCGCCATCGTGCCGAAGGTGATGATCTGCGCCACGTGATCGTCGCCGTAACGTTCCTTGACATACTCAATGACTTCTTTGCGGCGGATATAGCAAAAATCCACGTCGATATCGGGCATCGTCACGCGCTCGGGATTCAGGAAACGCTCAAACAGCAGCGCGTATTTTAAAGGGTCGATGTCCGTGATACCGAGAATATACGCGACGATGCTGCCCGCGGCCGAGCCGCGCCCCGGCCCGACCGCGATCTGATGCTCGCGCGCGTAATTGATGAAATCCCAGACAATCAAAAAGTAGCTGTCGAACCCCATCTGATGAATGACGCCGAGCTCGTACTCCATGCGCTCGCGGGCTTCGTCCGTTACGGGATCGTAACGATTGCCGATTTTTTCCTCGCAGAGCCTCCGAAGATACGCTTCGTCCGTCATGCCTTCCGGCAGCGGGAATCGCGGCAGGATATGCTCGCCGAATTTGAACTCCACATTGCATCGTTCCGCAATGCGGAGCGTATTCTCCACCGCCTCGGGATATTCCGGAAAGAGCGCCGCCATTTCTTTCGGCGACTTCATATAAAACTCGTCGTTGGAGAACTTCATGCGGTCCGGACTGTCCAGCGTCTTTCCCGTCTGAATGCAGAGCAATACGTCGTGAAACGCGGCGTCTTCTTTGTGCGTATAGTGGGAGTCGTTCGTCACGACAAGACCGACGCCGTACTTTTTCGCAAGGCGGATCAGCCCCTCCGACGCTTTTTCTTCCTCGGGAATCCCGTGCCTTTGCAGTTCGATGAAAAAATTGTCCTTGCCGAAAATGTCGATATACTCGGCGACGAGTTCATCCGCCTTGTCCGGCTGGTCCTGGATCAGCGCGCGCGGGATCTCGCCCGCGATGCAGGCGGAAAGGCAAATGATGCCCTCGTGATAGCGGCGCAGAAGTTCTTTGTCCACGCGCGGCTTGTAATATGTGCCTTCGATGTTCGCAAGGGAAACGAGCTGGACGAGATTGCGATAGCCCGTCTCGTTTTCCGCGAGCAAAATCAAATGATAGTAGCGAACGCCGCCGACCTCGAACATGTCTTTTCGCGACGCGGGCGCAAGATAGACCTCGCAGCCGATGACGGGCTTGATTCCGGCTTTTTTCGCCGCCTTGTAAAACTCCATCACGCCGTACATCTGCCCGTGATCGGTGATGGCGACGGCGCTCATGCCGAGCTTTTTCACCTCGTCGATCAGCTCGGGAATCCGGCTCGCGCCGTCCAAAAGGCTGTATTCCGTATGCACGTGCAGATGCGCGAAATCCTCCGCCATGCCGTCGCCTCCCTTCGTTCTATCATAATACTTCTTTATTATAGCAGAGAAAAACCGCGCCGCAAGGCTTTTTTGCATAGAAAGACCGCACACAAAAGCGGCACCCGCAAGGTGTCATCCCCGCGAACGCCGCTGATTTTCTCTCTTCAAATGATATTCCGTATTATTGGGATGGTTCCATGGCGATGCTGTCGTCATACAATTCATGCGGCGCGATGTCGCAGCCGTTTTCCCATTCCACCGTATAGTCATTCACAAAAACATGATTGAAGCTGTCTTGATCTCTCAGTTTTGCGAAAAATGGCATATTGAGGTAAGGCCGAACATCAAATATTTTTCTCTCCCCGGTAGAAAAGGTCAACAATAGCTTGTAATCTTTTGTCGGCTTCACGGCTATCGGACGAATCATAAAAACCTCTCCTTACTTCAACGGCTCAATGCGAAATGGAGTTTGCCCATCAAGCATCAACTCATAATTTGCTTTCAGTTCTTCCTCATGCATCATCACCCATGCGATGACCATTGCTTGTTTTTTTCGTGGCAAACTGCCATCCAAAACATTTCAATCAAAATCAACCGAAATCGCATCCTCACCGTAAAAAGCGTGAATATGCGGCTCTTTATGTTTTCCACCTTTTTCCACATAGATATAAACCTTAATTCCATAAAACATGGATATAATCGGCAATATCATCATTCCCCTTTCCGACTTAACCCTCTACTTGGGCTATCCCCCGTCTATATTGTACAATAGCAACGACTGCGGCGCAAGGGAAACACAAAAAGGAGCGGAACCGCATCCCGCTCCTTTTTTCTCTTTAATATTGCATATCCCTCATCACAGGCCGATAACCCGTACCTAAATCGGTGTAGGTGATCCAATTCGCTTCCGCGTCCCATTCGAGATCGTAGCGGTGAGACTGGGGCTCGACGTTTCCGAAATTCTCGAAGGAGAGCACCAGCGAGCCGCCCTCCAGAGGCGTGATATTCGCCTCGCCGCGGGGAACGCCGGAATGAAAATTCCTGCTGTCTACATAAACCTGCATTTTCCCTGCCGAGGCGTCATAGCCATAAAGTTTTGCCTGCTCGCGGCTGGCAATGACGAAAAAGGTCTTATCGTTTTCCTCGTCGCGCACGGCCCTGAACCAATAGCCGTAAGTCACTTCCGGCAGATATTCTTCGTAAACGCGATCGTTATCCCGCGTCATTATTACATGGTAACGCCCCTTATCGTCCGCTGCAAGCAAGCTTCGAATTTGCACGCTGATCTTGCCGTCCGACGTAGTGAAGGACTCTTTCCACGCCTCGGTCTTGCTGATTTGCGCGGTCAGATTTGCCTGATACTTCAAAAGAGCGAACGAGCTTGCTTCCGCTGCCTGCGGCTGCGAGCCGAAAAGCGCCGCCCCCGCCGCCAAAGAAACAATAAGTAGTTTTTGCCATTTTTTCATTGAAAGCGCCTCCGTTTTCTATTTTCAAATAATCAACGATTCGCCGGTCATTTCCTTCGGCGCGTCAAGCCCCGCAAGCTGCAAGAGCGTCGGCGAAATGTCGCAGAGTTTCCCTTTGCGGAGCTTGTGCGGATGGCGCGCGTTCACAAGGATGAACGGCACCGGATTCGTCGTGTGCTGGGTGAACGGCACCCCCGTTTCTTTGTCCAGCATCTGCTCGCAGTTTCCATGATCGGCGGTGATGCAAAGAACGCCGTCCGCTTTTTTGATTGCCTCGACGACGCGTCCGACGCAAGCGTCCACTGTCTCGACCGCTTTGACCGCCGCCTCCATCACGCCCGTATGGCCGACCATATCGCCGTTGGCAAAATTCAGGATGATGAAGTCGTATTTGCCGGAGCCGATGGCCTCCACGACTTTGTCCGTGACCTCGATCGCGCTCATCTCCGGCTGGAGGTCGTAAGTCGCGACTTTCGGCGACGGGACGAGGATCCGGTCTTCGTGATCGTAAGGCTTTTCGAGGCCGCCGTTAAAGAAGAACGTGACATGCGCGTATTTCTCCGTCTCGGCGATGCGAAGCTGCGTAAGTCCTGCTTCTTCGATCACTTCGCCCAGCGTCTTCGTCAAAGCCTCCGGCGGATAAGCGATCTTGACGTTCAGCCCCGCCTCATACTGCGTCATCGTGACGTAAGCCGGACGAAGCGTCTCGTCGCGCTTGAACGCGTCGAAAGTTTCGTCGGTGAAGGCGTGAGTCAGTTCCCGCGCCCGGTCAGGCCGGAAATTGAAGAAAATCACGCCGTCCTCCGGCTTCATCCCCGTATAGCCGTCCAGCACTGCCGGCACTACGAATTCATCGGTGACGTCCTGCGCGTAGGAGGCGGCAATCGCCGCAGCGGAATCCTTTGCTTTTACACCTTCGGCGTGGGCGATCGCTTCATATCCTTTTGTCACACGTTCCCAGCGCTTATCTCTGTCCATCGGATAAAAGCGGCCCGCAATCGTCGCGATTTTTCCGACGCCGATTTCCGCGATCTTTTTCTCCAACTCCGCAAGATAACCCGCCGCGCTCTTCGGCGCGACGTCGCGCCCGTCGAGGAACGCGTGAATCCAGACTTTGGAAAGTCCTTCGCGCTTCGCCATCTCGATCAGCGCATAGAGATGATCGGTGTGGCTGTGAACGCCGCCCGGAGAGACGAGCCCAAACAAGTGCAGCGCACCGCCCTTTTTCTTCACCGTCTGCATGACGCCGGAAAGCGCCTCGTTCTTGAAGAACGAACCGTCGCGAATCGCCCGGGTAATACGCGTAAGCTCCTGATAAACGACGCGTCCCGCGCCGATATTCGTATGGCCGACTTCGGAATTTCCCATCTGCCCGTCGGGAAGGCCGACGGCTTCGCCGGAGCAGAGAAGTTCCGTCACCGGACACGACTTCATGAGCCCGTCGATGATCGGCGTCTTGCCGACGGCAACGGCGTTATCCTTCGCCGCCGTATCGCCGTTCCCCCACCCGTCCATGATGACGAGCATCACGGGCGCATTTTTGAGTTTTGCCATAATTACCTCCAATGAGGAAGGAGCGGCGTCTCTCCGCTCCTTCTTTTTACTTTCCGATATTCAATCCGTCCGGCTGATTTCCTTTTCCTCTGCCTTTGCTTTCGGCTTCTGCGGTTTATTCTGCCCGAACTTGACAATCTTGCTGAAATCCTGTGCCTTGAGAGAAGCGCCGCCAACCAGCGCGCCGTCCACGTCAGGCTTTTCCATCAGGCCGTCGATGGTATCGGGCTTGACGCTGCCGCCGTAAAGGATACGGACTGCGTCGGACACCTCGGCGTCGTAAAGGTCCGCCAGCGTTGCGCGAATCATTTCGCAAACTTCCTGCGCCTGCTCAAAAGTGGCCGTCTTGCCGGTGCCGATAGCCCAAATCGGCTCGTAGGCGACGACGCATTTCGAGGCGGAAAGGGACCCCATGCCCGCAAAGGCTTTCTTGACCTGTGCCGCGACAAAATCCTTGTAGGCGTTCGCCTCGCGCGTCTCCAAAGACTCCCCGACGCAGATGATCGGAATGAGTCCGGCGGCGACAGCCGCCTTCGCGCGTTTATTGACCGTCTCGTCCGACTCGCCGAAATATTCGCGGCGCTCGGAGTGGCCGATGATCGCGTAACGGACGCCGGCGTCCTTCAGCATGGCGGCGGACAGCTCGCCCGTATAGGCGCCGCTTTCCTCCCAATGCACATTCTGAGCGCCCACGCCGATATTTTGCGCGGCCGGCCCGATTTTCTTGACCGCCAGCGTCAGCGCCGTCGCCGGCGGGCAGATTACAACAGCCCTGTCCTTCACGTCCTCCACCAGCGGCAGGAGTTCCTTCAAAAGCGCCTCCGCCTCGGTGTTCGTCTTGTTCATCTTCCAGTTGCCCGCGATGATGGGCTGACGTTTCCACGGCGACGGCTGCTCCGCCTCGTCGGAAGAAAATTTCTTGATAATCTCTTCAATCATTGCAATATGCCCCCTTACTTATCCGCAATCGCCGCGAGACCCGGAAGCGTCTTTCCTTCAAGGTATTCCAGCGTCGCGCCGCCACCCGTCGAGATATGGGAAATCTTGTCCGAAAGCCCTGTCTTTTTCAGTGCCGCGATCGAATCGCCGCCGCCGACGATGCTGACCGCTCCGGCTTCCGTCGCCTCGGCTACCGCATGCGCCACCGCCTCGGTGCCTTTCGCGAACGCGTCGAACTCGAAAACGCCCATCGGCCCGTTCCAGACGATCGTTTTCGCGCCCTTGAGCGCTTCGGCGTAAAGTTTCGCCGTCTCCGGCCCGCTGTCGAGTGCCTGCCAGCCGTCCTCGATGCGGTCGACTTTTACCGTCTTGTGATTCGCCTCCGCCTTGAAATCGTCGGCTACTTCCACGTCCACCGGCAGCACCAGCTTCACGTTGTTCGCGTGGGCTTTTGCCGCAAGCTTGCGCGCAAGCTCGTACTTGTCCGGCTCGGTCAGAGACTTGCCGACGTTCAGACCCTGCGCGGCGAGGAAGGTATTGGCCATGCCGCCGCCGATGATGATCGTATTGACCTTCTCGATCATATTGTCGATGACGTTGATCTTGTCCGAGACTTTCGCCCCGCCGAGAATCGCCACGAACGGACGCTCCGGCGCTTCGAGGGCCTTGCCGATGAAGTCGAGTTCCTTGCCGATCAGGTATCCCGCCACCGTCTCCTTGTACTTCGTGATGCCCTCGTTCGAGGCGTGGCCGCGATGCGCGCAGCCAAAAGCGTCGTCGACCACCACGTCGGCAAGATCGGCCAACTGCTTCGCAAAGCTCGGATCGTTCTTCTCCTCCTCCGGGTGGAAGCGAAGATTTTCAAGCAAGAGCACCTCGCCCGGCTGCAGCTTTGCCGCCGCCTCCGTCGCGGGCGCGCCGACGCAGTCCGCAGCAAAAGCCACTGGCTTCTTCAGCAGCTCAGAAAGACGCGCCGCCACCGGCTTCGTCGACATTTCCGGTACGACCTTTCCCTTCGGACGTCCGAGATGGCTCGCGAGAATAACGGCCGCGCCCTGCTTCAACAGATACTCGATCGTCGGCAGCGTCGCGCGAATTCGCTTGTCGTTCGTGATGTTCTGGTTCTCATCCAGCGGCACGTTGAAATCCGCACGCACAAATACCTTTTTTCCTTTTACATCAATATCTTCGAGTGTCTTCTTTGCCATGAAAGTACCTCCCTAACTTGCATTTTCATTTTCAAAAAACAAGACCCGGCCCGTAAAAAGGCCGGGCCTCCAAAGTTTACCCGAAATCAAACCAATATGTTATTTCTGCACAAGTTTCTCCAGATACTTGATCGTGCGGACCATCTGGCTCGTGTAGCTGTTCTCGTTGTCATACCACGAAACGACCTGTACCTGCGTCAGATCGTCGTTGATCGGATTGACCATCGTCTGCGTCGCGTCAAACAGCGAGCCGTACGTCATGCCGACGATGTCGCTGGAAACGATCTCGTCCGTATTGTAGCCGAAGGACTCATTCGATGCCGCTTTCATCGCCGCGTTGACTTCGTCCACCGTGACTTTGCCCTTGACGACGGCAATCAGGATCGTCGTGGAGCCGGTCGGCGTCGGAACGCGCTGCGCTGCGCCGATCAGTTTGCCTTTCAGCTCGGGAATGACGAGGCCGATGGCTTTCGCCGCGCCCGTGGAGTTCGGCACGATATTGATAGCGGCGGCGCGGGAACGGCGAAGGTCGCCTTTCCTCTGCGGGCCGTCCAGCGTCATCTGGTCGCCGGTGTAAGCGTGAATCGTCTGCATGATGCCGCTCTGGATCGGAGCGAGCTTATGGAGCGCCGCCGTCATCGGCGCGAGGCAGTTCGTCGTGCAGGACGCTGCCGAAATCACATCGTCGGTCGGCTTCAGCGTCTCATGGTTGACGTTGTAAACGATCGTCGGCAGATCGTTGCCCGCAGGCGCGGAAATGACAACCTTCTTCGCGCCGGCCTTGATATGCGCGGAAGCTTTTTCTTTCGAAGTATAGAAGCCCGTGCACTCGAGCACCACGTCCACGTTCAGCTTGCCCCAGGGCAGATTCGCAGCGTCGGCTTCCTTGAAAATCTTGATCGTCTTGCCGTCAACCGTGATGCCGTCTTCCTCGGCTTTTACATCATGATCGTAACGGCCCTGCGTGGAATCGTACTTCAAAAGATGCGCGAGCATTTTCGGGCTCGTGAGGTCGTTGATCGCGACAATCTCATACCCCTCGGCGGAAAACATCTGACGGAACGCCAGACGGCCGATACGACCAAACCCGTTGATTGCTACCTTAACTGCCATAAAACACAGCCTCCTAAAAATAAATTTTCTTATACGGGAAACTTGCATTTGTCCGAAAAATCCCGTTTTTTATTATAGCGCAAACGAAGGGCAAACGCAACGGAAAACAACGCGGTCA
This sequence comes from Schwartzia sp. (in: firmicutes), assembly GCA_017619685.1. GTDB lineage: Bacteria > Bacillota > Negativicutes > Selenomonadales > Selenomonadaceae > RUG12372. The sequence continues at coordinate 686 of JAFZRW010000018.1, read as the reverse complement.
AAGGTCCGCTTTTTCCTGTGCCAGCTCCGCCTGAACGCGAATTGCGCACTCCAATCTTTTTTTCTGGATCGCACATCCGACTTCGTAAGGCTCACGGATGTCTCCGTGGAAAAGCTCGGCGTTCGCATGGCAGCCGCCGCTGCAAAAGAACCGCGCCCAGCAGTCTTTGCATTTCGTTTTGTTCAGCACATGGCTGTCGCGGAAGTAACGCGGCAATTCGTGATTCGTCACGCCCTCGAATACCGAGCCGAGCCGATAGCCCTCGCGCCCGACGAACTGATGGCACGGATAGAGGTCGCCGTTCGCCGCCACGGCATAATATTCATGGCCCGCGCCGCAGCCGGAAAGCCGCTTCGCGACGCAGGGACCGCCGGACAAATCCATATTGAAATGGAAAAAGAAGAAGCCTTTTCCTTCGCGGCGGCGCGCAAGATACGCTTCGGTCAGACGGTCGTATTCCTCGAACACGCGCGGCAGGTCGGATTCCTCAATCGCGTACGGCGCGTCCTTCGCAACGACGGGTTCCACCGACAGCACGTCGAAGCCCGCGTCCGCCATCGACAGCACGTCCGCCGTGAAATCGAGGTTGTACTTCGTATAGGTGCCGCGCAGGAAATAATCTTTGCCGTCCCTCGAATCCACCATCGCGCGGAAGTTTTTCAGCACTCTGTCGTATGTGCCGTTGC
>JAFZRW010000137.1 GCA_017619685.1 Schwartzia sp. (in: firmicutes) | reverse complement strand
TTCAGCCGCTCCTCAAACTCGCCGCGGAACTTCGCGCCTGCCACCAGCGCACCGAGGTCGAGAGAGTACAGCGTCTTATGCTTCAGCGATTCCGGCACGTCTCCGGCCACGATGCGACGCGCCAGTCCTTCGACGATGGCGGTCTTGCCGACGCCCGGCTCGCCGATCAGGACGGGATTGTTTTTCGTGCGCCGCGACAGTATCTCGACGGTGCGTCGAATCTCCTCGTCGCGCCCGATGACCGGATCGAGTTTTCCGGCCCGCGCCGCCGCCGTCAGGTCTCGCCCGTATTTTTCGAGGGACTTGTAGCCGTCCTCCGGGTGGTCGCTGGTGACGTTCTGCTTGCGATTCTTCTTGATCGAATCCTCGACTTTTCCTTTCGTCAGGCCGAATTCGCGGCATGCCGCTTTTACGTCGTCGCTGCCGTCGCTGATGACGCCGATCAAAAGATGCTCGGTCGATACGAAATCGTCCTTCATGCGCGCAGCTTCGGCCTCCGCTTTCGCCATGACGCGCGCCATGTCGACGCCCATCGTCAGACGATCCTGACCTTTGACGCTCGGAATCTTCCGAAGAAGCTGCTCAAGCCGCGCGCGCAGCATGGCGAGGTCGGTCTGCGCCTCCTCGAATATCGTGGCGAGAAGCCCCTCCGGCTCCTTGACCAGTGCCAGCAGAAGATGGACCGACGTGATTTCCTGATGGTAATGGAGCGCGGCGGTCTGCTGCGCCGTCTGCAAGGCTTCCAAAGTTTTCTGTGTATATTTTTCCGCTCCCATGATATTTCCCTCCTATATAGGGAACCACCGAATAAGTCCCTTTCGCCCTTGCCGGTTCTTTTTCCGTCATGTTGCGTCAAAGCGCTCTCGACGTAGCGCTGCGGCTACGACTTCGAGCGCTTTTCCTTGCCTGACGAAAAAATCCCTCGGCAAGGCCATAAATTGACTTAATCGTTGTTTCCCTAGAGCTTGTTTCATACTTATTGATTCAACGAGCCCTTTCTGTTTTCCATATTCTCTTTCTGCTTTCATTATACAAGAAAAAGTCAAAAAGTCAAATAATATTTTCGACTTTTTGACCAAAATTCTTCTCCGCTGAATTTATTGGATTTGCAACATAAAAGCGCCGCCCAGCAGAGCGGCGCTTTTATGTGATTTTACGCTTTGATTGGTTCCGGTTTATGCACGAAACGGTCGAGATAGTCTTCCTTCGTCATCGGATAGGCGAACAGGAAACCCTGGATATTCTTGCATCCGATGCTCTTCAGGAAGTCGAGCTGCTCTTTTGTCTCGACGCCCTCGATGATGACGTCCATCTCGATATCCTTGGCAAGATTGACCACATTCTTGACGATGGCGCGCGCGCGCGCATCGTTTTGGATATCCTCGAGGAAGCGCATATCGAGTTTCAGGATATCGACCGGCATGTTGCGAAGCATATTCAGCGACGAATAGCCGCTGCCGAAATCGTCCATCAGGATCTTGAATCCTTCCTTCTGGAAGCGCGCCACCGTGTCGATCAAAAGGTGCATATTGTCTGTATAGGCGCTTTCGGTAATCTCCAGCTTCAGCATCCACGGCTCCAGGCCGTACTGCTTGATCAGCCCGAGAATATACTCGACGAGCTTTTCGTCGTAGAAATTCAGCCGCGACAAGTTCACCGAAACGGGAATCACGCGCCCGAAATGCTCTTTCTCATAAGCGAGCAATTTGCACGCCTCGTCCCAGACGAAGCGATCCACGCGCGCGACGAAGCCGTTTTTCTCGAAAATAGGAATGAAGCGCGTCGGCGGGATAAATTCTTTCAACGGGTGATACCAGCGCACCAATACTTCGCCGCTGAAATCCTCGCCCGTCTCGATATTGAAGATCGGCTGGATATTGATTGAGAACTGGCCGTCCGCAAGAGCGCCCGCCATATCGCGAAGGATCAAATGCTCCTCGACCTCGTCCTCGCGCATCTTGTCGTCGTACCAGGCGAACCGCTGCGTATAGCGCCCCTTCGCGGTGCTCACCGCAGTATGCGCGCGGTCGCACATCTGCGACACTGCCAGGAAAGCGTTCGACACGGGATACAGCCCCGCGTAAAAACGGATATTTTGCGGAATGTTCAGCGACTGCACGACGCCGTCAAGCCCCTGGATGATCGCGTCGATGTTCAGCGCGTCTGCCGGCATGCACAAAGCGAAATGGTCGGCCTCGAGCCGCCCCGCGATGCCGACGCCGCTGGCGACGCTCTGGAGGAAAGCCGCCGACGAGCGCAGCAGGAGATTTCCCGTTTCCACGCTGTACAGGTCGTTGACGACTTTGAAATAATTGATATCAAGGTAAACGATGACATACTTTTGCGCTGCGTCCATCTGCATGAAGGAAGACGCCTTGCGGCAGAAATTGTCGCGGTCGTAAAGATTCGTCAACGAGTCCAGCTCGATACGGCGCCGCATATCGACGATTTCCTGCGACTGCGCGGACTGCTCCAGCTTGCGCCATTCGTTCTCCATGTGCGCCATCACGTTTTTCACGCGGCTGCGGACGACCGCCGGCGTGTACGGCTTCGTGATGAAGTCCGCCGCGCCCAGCTCCATCACGCGCACTTCGCCGTCGCTCTCGCTGCGCGCCGTCGTCGCGATGACCGGAATATCGCGGAAGCGCTCGTCGCGTTTCAGCCGCTCCAGGAATTCGTAGCCGTCCATGATAGGCATGACGAGATCGAGCAGTATGATGCTGACGGGGTGCTCCTCCACGAAGAGCAATGCTTCCTCGCCGTTGCTCGCTTCGCAGACGTCAAAATCGTCCTTGAAGAACTGGGCCAAAATCACGCGGTTGATCTCCACATCGTCGACGATCAACATCATCGGTTTTTGCAGATTTTCGTTCATCATAGTTCTCACCCAACCCGTTTTTGTCGCATAGACCTCGGCAAAAAAACGCGCACGAGTCTCCGTCTGCTATACAATGCTATTATACTACAACAACAAGGTAATTGCACCTATTTACGCCGAAAAATGCATGCTCCCGTATACTTGCCAAGAAAAATAAGCCGTTATGCTTAAATAACGGCTTATTTAGGTCGAAGGTCAATACAAAAAATTCACTTTCACTGTCATGCAGGAAGCACTTCGAGAAGCGCCGCTTTTGCGCGGGTCAGCGCCGTGTCCAGCTCCATCTGCGTGATATTGAGCGGCGGGTTGAAATAGAGCACGTCGCCGACATTCCGGAGCAGGAGCCCATGCGCCAGCGCGCGGCGGTACACCTCATAGCCGACGCGTTTCTTCGCGTCGAACGGCTCTTTCGTCTTCTTGTCCGCCACGAGCTCGAAAGCGTGAATCAAGCCGATATGGCGAATCTCGCCGACGTTCGGATGCGGAAGCAATTCGTCCGTCATGCGTTTCGTCAGCCATTTCGCATTGACGGCGGCGTTCGGCAGGATCGGCTGGGTGCGGAAAATGCGCTGTACGGCGAGAGCGGCGGCGCAGGCCAGCGGGTTGCCGGCAAAGGTGTGACTGTGGACGAAGGCTTTGCCCTCGCTCCAGTCCGCGTAAAACGCTTCGTAAATCGCGTCGGTGGCGCAGGTCACGGACATCGGCAGATAGCCCGCCGTCAGCCCCTTCGAGACTGTCATCAGGTCGGGGGAGATCTCCGCGAGGCCGCAGGCGAACATCGCGCCCGTGCGCCCAAAGCCCGTGGCGATCTCGTCGGCAATCAAAAGCACGCCCGTCTCATCGCATAGCTTGCGCAGTTTTTGCAGGTAAAGCGTCGGATAGACGCGCATGCCGGCGCTGCCCTGGAGCAGCGGCTCGACGATGATCGCCGCCGTCTCCTTCGCGTGGTCGGCAAACGCTTTTTCCGCATGCTCGAAGCACTCGCAGGCGCAGCAGTCGCGGCATTTCCCGTAGGGGCAGCGGAAGCAGTCCGGCGCTTCGATATGAATCGACTCCATCAGCATAGGACGATACATCTTCGCATAGAGATCCATGCTGCCGACGGACAGCGCGCCGATTGTCTCGCCGTGATAGCCCTCGGACAGGCACATGAATTTTTTCCGCTGCGGCGCGCCGGTCTGGATATGGTACTGGAAAGCCATCTTGAGCGCCGCTTCGACGGCCGCCGAACCATTGTCGTTGAAGTGGAACTTCGTCAGCCCCTGCGGCACGATGGCGGCCAGCGCCTCGGCGAGCAGGATCGCCGGCTCATGGGAAAAATTCGCGAAAATGACATGCTCCAGCTTGTCGACCTGCGCCTTGATTGCGTCGCTTACGATGGGGTTGCAGTGCCCGAACAGATTGCACCACCACGAGCTGATGACGTCGAGGTATTCCTTGCCGTGAATGTCGTAAAGCCAGACGCCTTTCGCGTGGTCGACGACGATGGGCGGCAGCGCTTCGTAGTCTTTCATCTGCGCCGCCGGGTGCCATATATGCGCGAGGTCGCGCGCCTCCAAGCTTTCCACTTGTTTTTTTCCCGTTCCGTTTATCTTTTCTTCCATTATTTTTCACCCTCAACTCTCCGCTTTGTAGGAAACAACGATTAAGTCAATTTATGGCCTTGCCGAGAGATTTTTTCGTCAGGCAAGAAAGATGGCGCGAAGTCGTAGCAGAGCTACGTCGATAAGCAGGCGCTTGGCGCTTTAGCGCCTTAGCGGTCGCTTATGCAAAGCTCGACATCTGCCGCAGCATGACGGAAAAAGAACCGGCAAGGACAAAAGGGACTTATTCGGTGTTTCCTTTATTCGTAAAGTTTCGCCAGTTCCTTCGCGTCCATGTTCAACTCTTCGTCGCCGCTCCCCACCGTCGCGACGATCTTGACGCCGGTGATCTCCTCGATCATCGCATAATTGTCTTCCTCCATGATGTCGCCTTCATGGAAGCGATTCAAAATGACGCCGCGAACGGGAATCCCGCGTCCGCGCAAATGCTCGATCGTCAGCACCGCCGCATTGATCGTGCCGAGCCCTGCGTCCGCAACGATCAGCACGCCGAGGCCGAGGCGACGGACGAGGTCGTCGAGGATCACATGATGGTCCTTGTCCCAGCGCAGCGGGCAAATGATGCCGCCGCTGCCCTCCATCGTGAGATACTCGTGAGCCGCCAGCGCGCGGCGAAACTCTTTCTCCACCACGTCGAAATCGATCGGGTCGTTGTTGATCTGCGCGGCGAGATGCGGAGACACTGCCGCCTCGTAAACGTAAGAGACAAGCTCTTCCTGCGTCTCCGAGAGCTCCGCAATCTCTTTGACGTACATCGCATCGCCCGCGTAAAGAGTGCCGTCCTCCAGCTTTTCCGCGCCGCTGATTGCCGCCTTGTAATATCCGGCGTCAAGACCCGCGTCTTTCAGGCGCTTCACGATCAGCGCCGTCACATACGTCTTCCCGACGTCGGTACCCGTGCCGGTGATGAATAATGCTTTCCCCATGCCTTTACCCGTCCTTTTCCAAAAAGAAAATTATGCACTCAAACCAACGCTTCTTTGTGTTCTTCCACCCAAACGCCCGCATGTTCAAGGCGCACCGCCAATCCCGCCGCCGCTACGCAGAGCAGGAAGTCCGGCACGATCTGCAAGATGCCGCAATAGAAGATAACGGGCCAGACGGCGATTGGCGCGTCGATCACATAGTTCGACACGAAATAGAAATAGCTGATCCCGATCAAATAGACGATCGCCATGCCGCCGCAATTTACCGCCAAAAGCCTCCCGAACGTGCGCCGGGAAAGCCTGCGCGAAGCGACGCCGCAATACCACGCCTGAAGGATGAAACCGATGAGATAACCGAAGGTCGGCTGCAGGATATAGCCCGGACCGCCGCCCGAAGCGAAAACAGGAACGCCGACAAGACCGAGCAGAACATACGTCAGCACTGCCGCTGCGCCGAGGCGCGCGCCCAAGAGCAGCCCCGCAAGGAGCGTAAAGAGGAACTGGAGCGTGTAGACGTCCGTGCCGACGGGAATGCGAATGAACGCGCCTGCCGCCACCAGCGCGACAAACAGCGCGCAAAGAATCATTTCACGAAGAGAGAGATGCAAGAAAATCGCCGCCTTTTAATAGAATGTAGAATGGTAATAGCACATTTCTCTAATAGGATACGCGTCCGAAGAAATTTTGTCAACCTTAAAAATCAATTCAGTTTACCAAAATCCTTCCTTGAAATAATGCGGCGTTTCCGTTACAATAGACAGGAAGTTTTGACTGACTTTTTATTTG
>JAFZRW010000136.1 GCA_017619685.1 Schwartzia sp. (in: firmicutes) | reverse complement strand
GGGGGCGGGATTCGACACGGCCTCGGCGGGCGAAATGGAAACATTGGCGTCGATGGGTGTTTCCCCTGCGCGAATGATTTATGCGAATCCGGTGAAGACGCCGGATGGCCTTCGCACGGCGGCAAGGCTCGGCGTCGTGCGGATGACTTTCGACGACGCGGACGAGATCGGGAAAATGGCAGGCGCCGTGCCTCGTGCAGAGGCTTTGGTGCGCGTCCGTATCCACAATGAGAAAGCGCTCGTCGATCTTAACGCAAAGTTCGGCGTGAATCGGGAAGAAGCTTTGCCGCTTCTGCGCCGCGCGCGGGGTGCGGGGCTCACGCCGAAAGGCGTCTGTTTCCATGTGGGGAGCCAGGCGCTCTCGGCAGAAGCGTATGAGGAAGCGTTGCTTTTCTGCCGACGGATTTTCGACGAGGCGGAGGCGGAGGGCATGAAGCTCTCGATGCTCGACATCGGCGGCGGATTTCCGATTCCTTTGGAGGGTCGGGAAACGCCGGAAGCGGAGCAGATCATGCAGCGGATTTCACGCCAGCTCGACCGCCTGTTTCCCGAGACGGAGATTTGGGCGGAGCCGGGCCGGTTCCTCTGCGGAACGGCGGTAAATCTCGTCACGTCGGTCATCGGAGTAAAAAAGCGCGGCGAGGAATTTTGGTACACGATCGACGAGGGCGTCTATGGAACGCTGTCCGGTGCGATATATGACCACTGGACGTATTCTTTTGAGGCGGTGCGCTCCGGAGAGACAAGGCCGTCGACGATTCTTGGACCGAGTTGCGATTCGATTGATTTTGTGGGTCGAGGGGTTATGCTGCCCGAGCTCAGGACGGGCGATTTGGTTTTGGTGCCGGACTGCGGCGCGTATACTTCGGCGAGCGCGACGACGTTCAACGGGTTCGCGCGTGCGAAAGCGTTTTATTATGAGGATGTGTCCGCGGCTGTAACGTCGCGGCGGGAAATGATAGCATAAGGAACTGGAGGAAAATCACTTGCCCAAATAGCGCTGGATAAATTTTTTTGCGCGAGGCGGAGGAGGGAGGCGTAGCGGTACTACGGCGACTGATGACAACGAAGCGCACGGAAATTTAGACAAGCAAGATGAGTGAGTTATTTTTCGACAGTTCCTGAAAGAGGAGAGTGGCTATGGCGGCGGGAAAAAAGAAAACCGGCGGGCCGTCGCGGACGGATCTGGGAGAGAAAAAGCTCCAGGGCATACTCCATTCGATGGTTGCCGGTATCGAGGGGAGCAAGGCGCAGCTTTATGACGTCTACGAGGCGGCGCGTAAAGAAGTGGAGACGAGCCGCGCGCAGCTTGAGGAAGTACGGCGGCAGACGCAGGAAGTTATCGAAGAAGTGGACGCCCTGACGTCGGAAGAGCAAGCGGAAAAACAAAAACTCGTCCACGTCAGCGCGGATTATTCGGAGGAGAATATTCGCACGGCCTATGAGGCCGTAAAGGATGTGCAGGTCCGTCTCGGCGTTGCCAAAGAAAGGGAGCAGCAGCTCCGCAGGAGCAGAAGCCGTCTGGAGCAGCAGCTCCTGCATTTCCAGAAGACGCTTCAGGGCGCGGAGCGCATGGCGATGCGAATCAGCTCCATGCTGAATTTCCTGAGTTCGTCTTTGAGCGACGTGGTGTCCCAGATGGAGGCGGCGTCGAAGAATAAGTTCCTCAGCGCGGCGATTATTCGCGCGCAGGAGGAGGAACGCCTGCGCGTCTCGCGGGAGATTCACGACGGGCCGGCGCAAAATATCGCGAATGTGTTGCTGGAAGTGTCGATTTGCGAGCGGCTCATCGACATGGATCAGGACGAAGCGAAGATGAATCTGCAGACGCTTCGCAGACATCTGAAGGAATGCTTGTCCGATATTCGGCAGATTATTTTCAATCTGCGGCCTATGGCGCTTGACGATCTCGGGCTCGTGGCGGCAGTCGCGCAGCTTGTCCATCAGCTTCACGAGCGCGGGCTTCTCACGACGTCGATGACGGTGGAGGGCGTGGAGGCCCAGCTTGACGCACATGTGAAAGCGGCGCTTTTCCGTATCGTGCAGGAGGCGCTGAGCAATGTCGCGCATCACGCGCAGGTGAAGCGTGCTTCGCTTCGCATGCTTTATACGGACGCGGCGGTTTCGATATTGATCGAGGACGACGGCGCCGGGTTCGACGCAGAGACGGCGATGGAAAAGGGCGACACGACCGAAGGCCATTTTGGCCTTTTGGGTATGCGCGAACGGGCAATGATCGTCGGCGCTCAGTTTTCTATCGCGTCGAAGCCCGGGCAGGGGACGCGCGTTCATGTGCGATTCCCGCTGAAGCCGGAGGATATGCCGGCAGAAACGGCGCAGGAAGCGGCGCGGCGGAAACGTTTGCCGAGAAAACGCGTGCTGCATGAGGGCGCGCCGGAGAAAGACGAGCTGACCGCGGAAGTGATTGCGGCGGGAGAGGAAGCGGCGCGCACGGCGGAATTGGAAGCCGCGAAAAGCCCAGCGCCTTTCAGCGAGGAAGGATGAAAAATGAACGACCGGGGGAGGGCGCCACTGGCAGCGGCGATGAAAGCGTACGCGGCAAGCGGCGCTTTCGCTTTTCATACGCCGGGGCATAAGCAGGGGATTGGCGCGCATTGTCTGCTTCGCGATTTGGTGACGGAAGAAGGCTTGCGCGAGGAAGTTTCGTTGGCGGACGAGCTGGACGACCTGCACCGCCCCGAGGGCTGCCTCAAAGAAGCGCAGGAGATGGCGGCGCGCCTTTGGGGCGCGGACGAAGCGATTTTCGCGGTGAACGGCACGACGGGTGCGATTCATGCGATGCTGTTGGCGTCGCTTGCGCCGGGCGACGAAGTGCTCGTGCCGCGCAACGTGCACCGCTCCGTCGTCGGCGGGTTGGTTCTGGCCGGCGCGAGGCCCGTCTATATTACGCCGGAGACGGACGAGAAACTCGGCGTCGCTCATGGCGTGACGGCGGAAAAAGTGCGGCGGGCGTTGGAGGAGCATCCGTCGGCGCGGGCGGTCTTGGCGGTCTGTCCGACATATTACGGCGTGGCGTCGGAGCTTCGGGAGATTGCGCGGGCGGCGCATGAAAAAGGAGTTCCTCTTCTCGTGGATGAGGCCCACGGCGCGCATCTGAGATTTTCGGACGCGTTGCCGCCGGACGCTCTTTCCTGCGGCGCAGACCTTGTCGCGCAGAGCACGCATAAACTTCTGGGCGCGATGACGCAGGCGTCCATGCTGTTCCGAAAGGGCGGGCGCGTGCCGGCGGAGCGCGTACGCCGGGCGGCGTCGCTTCTTGCGACGACAAGCCCCAATTATCTTCTGATGGCTTCCCTCGATATTGCGCGTTTGCAGATGGAAGAGGAAGGGGCGGAGCGTGTTGCGCGGGCGGTGCGCCTCTCGGAAGCGCTGCGCGCAAAGGTCAACGAATTGCCGGGGCTTTGGTGCTTCGGGAAAGAATATATGGGACGCCCGGGCGCGTCGGCACTCGACGTAACGAAGCTGACGGTCAATGTGTCAGGGCTCGGATTGTCCGGCGAGGAAGCCATGCGGCTCCTTCGGGAAAAGAATATACAAGCGGAGCTATCAGACGCGCGGAACGTGCTTTTTATCGTGTCGATGGCCGATACGGAGCGCGAGACGGAGCGGCTTTTCG
>JAFZRW010000135.1 GCA_017619685.1 Schwartzia sp. (in: firmicutes) | reverse complement strand
TTTACTTTATGATCTCCAGTTCCTTCAGCAATGCGAAGTCGATGTGCGTGGAAAGTTCCGGATGGCGTTTCAGATAGCCTTGATGCTCTTCTTCCGCCGGATGGAAACTTTTCAGCCGCATGGCTTCCGCGTAGCACTGCCTCGGGCCGTTCGGATCGTGGTTCGGGTCGTTGACCGTCAGCGCCGCGTTAGTGGCGGCAGGAATCTTTTTACGATTGCGGATAAAATTCATGTGATAATCGACGATGGGCTCGTCCTCCGCAGAATCGTAATAAACGCCGCTCCGATACATCGGGCCTTCGCAGTTTCCCTGTCTGTCCTTGCTGTAAGGATTGATGACGGTAAACAGGATATCCATCAGCATAGAGACGTCAATCTTTTTCGGATTGTAGCTGACTTCGACGCCCATCGCGGCTCCGGTCTTCCCGCGAAGCACGTCTTCATACTGCGGCGACTCGACTTCGGAGTTGATATATCCCGCGGTCACGGACGCGACGCCCTGCACCCGCGAAAAGACTTCCTGCAGCTCATGAAAACTCCCGCCTGCAAAATAAATCTTTTTTATGTACATGAAAGCCCCCTCCCATTCTTCACTTTTTTGGGTAACGCCAAGAAAAGCGCCGTTTCAAGGAACGACGCTTTTCCTCTTTACTTGTTTGTTTCCGGATGGAACAAGTCGACGTGACGCCTTGCCGCCCGCTCAATATCAAACATGTTGATCAGCTCGGCTACGGCCTGCGTCGGTGAAACCACGCCCTTCAGGACGGCCTCCTTGATCTCCGGCATACGGCCCTGGATCACGGGATCGTCAAAGAAGAGGTTGTGGAGATGTTCGTCCACCATGCTGTACACCCAGTCGAGAAGCTGCTCCTCACGACGGCGCTGGAAGACTCCGGAATCATGCGTCACCTTGCTGAAGGCGCGAATGATGTCCCAAAGCTCCTTTAACCCCGTCTTCTTGAGCGCGGAAGCAAGGTAAGCGTGAGTCTGCCAGCCTTCGGTGGCCGGACGGATGAACTCGATCATGCGCTCATATTCGCCGCGCGTGACCTTCGCCTTGACATAGTTGTCGCCGTCCGCCTTGTTGACCACGATGGCGTCCGCCAACTCCATGATGCCTTTCTTTATCCCCTGCAGATCGTCGCCCGCGCCCGTGAGCACCACGAGCATGAAGAAATCGACCATCGAGCGCACCGTGGTCTCGGACTGACCGACGCCCACCGTCTCGACGAGGATCACATCATAGCCCGCCGCCTCGCAGAGCAGCATCGTCTCGCGGCTCTTTCTCGCGACGCCGCCAAGCATTCCCCCCGCCGGGGAAGGCCGGATGAATACCTCCGGCCTTCTCGACAGGGTTCCCATACGGGTCTTGTCGCCGAGTATCGAGCCCCGCGTGACGGAACTGGTCGGGTCTACCGCAAGCACCGCGACGTGGTGTCCCATGTCGCAGAGCATGTTTCCGAACGCCTCGATCAACGTGCTCTTGCCTGCGCCCGGAACGCCTGTGATGCCGATTCGGAGCGCCTTGCCCGTCTTCGGGAGCAGCCCCTGAAGAACACGCTGGGCTCTCGGAAAATGCGTGGGGTTGTTGCTCTCGATCAGCGTGATCGCCCGCGAGAGCATGACCCTGTCGCCGTTCCCGATACCTTCCACGTATTCGTCAACCGTGGGTTCCCTCCGGCGTTTCGGCTTCAGCGCCCCGCTTTTGATGGCGGGATTCACGTTGCCGATCGTCGTATCGGTGATGCCTTCGATGCCGCTCATTACGCCGCATGCGAATTTATCGTCGTTTTCCTCGGGCGCCCACTCCGGTTTTGAGGTCGTATACTCGGGCATATTCTCAACCCTCCGCCGCAGCTTCTTCTTTCGCGCGTTTGATGAGGATGTTCAGGAGCGTGATGCCCGCCTCCGGGATGTTCGTGCCCGGTGCGAAAATCGCGACCGCGCCGCCCTCGTAGAGGTGGTCGTAGTCCTGAACCGGGATAACGCCGCCGATGGCGACGAGAATATCTTCGCGGCCGCGCTTCTTGAGCTCCTGCACCAGCTCCGGAAGCAGCGTGTTATGACCGGCAGCCAGCGAGCTGAAGCCGACCATATCGACGTCGTTGTCCACCGCGTCCTGCGCAGTCTCTTCCGGCGTCTGGAACAGCGGCCCGACGTCGACGGTCCAGCCCATATCCGCGAAGGAAGAGGCGATAACCTTCTGCCCGCGGTCGTGGCCGTCCTGTCCCATCTTCGCGACGAAGATACGCGGACGACGTCCGGTGATGTTCTCGAACTGATCGGCAAGGGCGCGCGCCTTGTCCAGCGCGGTCTTGTCTGTGAACTCGGAGGAATAGACGCCCGAGATCGTATGGATAACCGCCTGATAGCGGCCCGAAACCTTCTCGACGGCGTCGGAAATCTCGCCCAAAGAGCAGCGCACGCGCGCAGCCTCGACGGCGCACTCCAGCAGGTTGCCGTTCTTGCGGTCTTCGGCGGCCTTCGTGATATGCTCCAGAGCGGCGCGAACGTCGTCCTCGTTGCGCTCGCGGCGCAGCTTCTCGAGACGCTCGACCTGCGCGTTGCGCACGGCCGTATTGTCGATAGCGAGGATTTCCAGCGGATCTTCCTTGTCCAGACGGTACTTGTTCAGGCCGATGATCGCCTCGTTGTTGGAGTCGATACGTGCCTGACGGCGAGCCGCAGCTTCCTCGATACGCATCTTCGGCAGGCCCGTCGGGATAGCTTTCGCCATGCCGCCGAGAGCCTCGACTTCCTGGATATGCGCCCAGGCGCGGCGAATGATCTCGTTCGTGAGGGCCTCGACATAGTAGGAGCCGCCCCACGGGTCGATGATCTTGCAGACGCTGGTCTCGTCCTGGATATAGAGCTGCGTATTGCGGGCGATACGAGCCGAGAAGTCGGTCGGCAGCGCGATCGCCTCGTCGAGCGCGTTCGTGTGCAGCGACTGGGTATGGCCGAGAGCCGCGCCCATCGCCTCCATCGCCGTGCGGGCGACGTTGTTGAACGGATCCTGCGCGGTGAGCGACCAGCCGGAGGTCTGGCTGTGCGTACGCAGAGCCATCGACTTGTCGTTGGTGCCGCCCATCTGCTTGACGATCTTCGCCCAGAGCACGCGAGCCGCGCGCATCTTCGCAATCTCCATGAAATAGTTCTTGCCGATTGCCCAGAAGAAGGACAGACGCTTCGCAAACGCGTCGACCTTCAGGCCGGCCTTGATACCCGTGCGGATGTACTCGAGACCGTCGGCCAGCGTGTAGCCGAGCTCGATGTCGGCCGGAGCGCCCGCTTCCTGCATGTGATAGCCGGAAATCGAGATGCTGTTGAACTTCGGCATGTAGTTCGTGGTGTACTCGAAGATATCACCGATGATGCGCATGGACATATCCGGCGGATAAATGTAAGTGTTGCGCACCATGAACTCTTTGAGGATATCGTTCTGGATCGTGCCGGCCATGATCGCCTTGTCGACGCCCTGCTCGATACCGGACTGGATGAAGAACGAAAGGATCGGCAGCACGGCGCCGTTCATCGTCATCGAAACGGACATCTGA
>JAFZRW010000134.1 GCA_017619685.1 Schwartzia sp. (in: firmicutes) | reverse complement strand
GACGGTATGAAAGTCGTCCTCGACTGCGCGAACGGCGCGGCCTATGAGGCGATGCCGGCGGTCCTGCGCTCTCTCGGCGCGGACCTTACCGTCATTCATAACGAGCCGAGCGGCGTGAATATCAACGACGCCTGCGGTTCGACGCATTTGGAATCCCTGATTCGCAAAGTCAAAGAGACCGGCGCGGACATCGGCGTCGCGCATGACGGAGACGCCGACCGCTGCCTTTGCGTGGACGAGAAAGGAAACGTCATCGACGGCGACCGTATGCTCGTGCTCTGCGGCCTCGCGCTGAAGGAAAAAGGCGCGCTGCCGAACGACACCATCGTCACGACGGTCATGGCGAACATCGGCTTCCATAAGGCGGTGAAAGCGGCGGGCGGCCGCGTCGAGGTCACGAAGGTCGGCGACCGTTACGTCCTGGAAGAGATGCGCGCGCACGGCTACGCACTGGGCGGCGAGCAGTCAGGCCATATCATTTTCGGCAATCTTGCGACGACGGGCGACGGTCTCGTCACGGCGCTGCAAGTTCTCAGCGTGCTGAAGCGAAGCGGCGGCCCGGCGTCGAAGCTGACCGCCATGATGAAGAGCTATCCGCAGCTTCTCGTCAACGTGGAAGTGAAAACGAAAGACGGCTGGGAAGAGAACGCGGCGATTCGCAAAGCCATCGAGGCCGAGGAAACGCTTCTCGGCGAAAACGGACGCATTCTTGTGCGCCCGTCGGGCACCGAGCCGTTGATCCGCGTAATGGCGGAAGGGCCGGAGCAGGGACAGCTTGAGGAAATCTGCCAGCGCATCGCCGACGTCGTACGCGCCGAGCTTTCGTAAGTTTTGAAGCGTAAAAAATAGAGTTAGAAATATAAACGAGTACCTTCCAGACAGCGAAGGTACTCGTTTATTATTTCTTGTTTTCACCGAGAGCGAACTGCCGACGTCAACAATGAATAGTTTCATTCAAATTCCGTTTGGAAGGAAAAATCGTCCACTGCTCAAAACCGTTGTTATATCAGCTTCTTGGGCAGATCATTTTTCGCTCACGAAAATAAAGAAGTACAAATTTTTGACTCCAGATTTTTTTGCAGGCTTCGACTCAAGGCGGGAAGCCCTACGGGGAAAAGGATTTTCTGACGCTTCGTCAAAAAATCCTCAAAACCGAATTGCGTAGATTATTACGTCGGGAACTTCCCGCTTAACCGCCTGTGGCAGTCCCTGATCTATCCTATGACCTTAAGGAAACGCCGAACAAGTCCCTCCGGCCCATGCCGGGCCTTTTTCCGTCATGCTGCGTCAGATGCCGTTCGACGTAGCTCTGCTACGCCTTCGCGCCATCTTCCTTGCCTGACGAAAAAATCCCTCGACATGGCCTCGAATTGACTTATTCGTCGTTTCCTTAATTGAAATTATACGCCGTGACGATTTTTTCCCTTCCTTCGAGGACGTCCTGCGCGTATTCGTACAGGCAGATGCCGAGATAGGAGCCGGCGATGTTGACCACGTTGCCGAATCCGTGCTGCTGCAGCGCCATGATCGCGTTGTAGCTTCTCTGGCTGGAGCGGCAATGCAGGTACACGGGACGGTCCTTCGGGATTTCGTCCATGCGGGCGCGCAGTTCGCTGAGCGGAATGTTGACTGCGTTTTTCAGATGGCTTGCGGCATATTCGCCCTTTTCGCGCACGTCCACGATGTACGCGCCGCTCTCCACGAGGCTGCGCACCGCCGAGACCGGGACCTGGCGGAAGCGTCCGTCGAGAAGGTTCAGTCCCACCAGCGCCGCCATGTGGACGGCGTCTTTGGCCGTGCCGACTACGGGCGCATAGCAAAGCTCCGTTTCCTTCAAGTCTTCCAATGTGCCGCCCATCGAGATCAATGCGGCGATCACGTCGATGCGGCGATCCGCCGCGTCTTTGCCGATAGCCTGCGCGCCGAGCAGGCGTCCCGTCGGCGTCTCGAAAACGAGCTTCAGATGGATCGGCGCGCTGTTCGGCATGATTCCCACCTTGTCGGCGGGAATGACGTAAACCGATTCGCAGGGCAGCCCCGCTTCCTTCGCTGCGCGCTCGGTCAGTCCGGTGCAGGCGGCGTACAAATCGAAGATGCGGAGCACCGACGAGCCGATGACGCCCTTCGAGCGATGGGAACGTCCCGCGATATGGTCGGCGGCGGCGCGCCCCTGCATTTGCGCGGGCCATGCCAGCGCGAGCCGCGTCCATTTCTGCGTGAGCCGATGGAATACTTCGATGGCGTCGCCCACCGCGTAAATGGCGGGATCGCTGGTCTGACAGTTGTGATTGACGCGTATGCCGCCCGCTTCGCCGATTTCCAGTCCGGCGGCTTTCGCAAGCTCCGTTTCAGGACGGACGCCGATGGCGAGCACCGTCGCATCCGCTTTGATTTTCCGTCCGCCGGAAAGCTCGACTTCGTTTTCGCCGATTCGTTTCACGCCGTCCTTCAAGACGAGCGTGACGCCGTGGTCGAGCATTTCCTTGTGCAGGATCTGTGCCATGTCGAAGTCGAAAGGCGTCATGATCTGCGGCATGGCCTCGATCAGCGCGACGTTTCGTCCGCTCTCGCGAAGATTTTCCGCGACCTCGCAGCCGATGAACCCGCCGCCGACCACCGCCGCGTCCCTGACGTCGTGGGCGGAGAGCCATGCGTCGAGTTTTTCTATATCGGCGACGCTTCGGACGGTGAACACGTTTTCCCGTTCGACGCCTTCGATGCTCTTCGGACGGATCGGCTCCGCGCCCGGCGAGAGGATTAAAACGTCGTATCGTTCCTCGTATTCCGTGCCGTCGGCGCGGCGCTTGATGCGGATCGTCTTGGCCGCGCGGTCGATGGACGTCACTTCATTTTCCGTGCGAACTTCGATATTGTACTGCTTCCTGAAGCGTTCCGGCGTCACCATCAAAAGGCTGCCGCTGTCCGGCACGACGCGGCTCAAAAAATAGGGCAGGGCGCAATTCGAGTACGAGACGTGCGGCCCGCGCTCGAAGATGATGATCTCGGCGCTCTCGTCGAGACGCCGCAGACGCGCGGCGGCAGAGGCGCCGCCCGTGACGCCGCCGACAATCAAAACACGTTTTGCCATGCCGTCACTCCTTCAAAGCAGCTTTTGTCGCTTCCTTCGCGCACCAGCCGATGAGTTTCTTGCAGTTGCGCGCGCGGTCTTTCTTGCCCTCCGGCGTGGACTCGTCAAACGGGAAGCAAAGGTCGCGGCACTCGATGGTGCCAAACTCGGCGATGCACTTTCTGATATACTCGCCGTGGCGCGGATAGATTCCCGTCTTTTCATGGTGCAGCTCGTCCACGCGCTCCTCGAAGGATTCCTTCGCAAAGGGATTTTTCCGTCCGTGGCGGCTGCCGATGACGCACATGCCGGCGTTCACCGCGCCGCAGGTGTGCCCCGTGTGGCCCATGCCGCCGCCCATGCCCGACACGAGCGCGACGACCTCCGGCGGGTAGTCCGTCGTCTTCTGCTCCAGATAGCCCTGGAACACGCACTCGCCGCAGTTCAGTCCGTGCTTGAAATGTTCCATCGCCGTCTGCGACGCCTTTTCTGCTATTTCCTCGATTTCCGCCTCGGTGTAAACTTTTTTCTCCGCCATGTTTTAGCCTCCTTTGTTGATAAAACTCTCTGCTTGAATAATTCTTTTTTTCCTGTCCAATTCCTGCCTTGTTTGGTATGACGAGGCGAAAAATTTCGCCTCGTCGAAACGCATAAAAAAGAATATTTTGCCGTTGGCAAAATTTGAACAATGGCGTTATAATACTTTTGCTTTGGAAGGAGACGATTTTCATGAATAAGAAATTTTTGTGGGCGGCGCTGCTTGTTTGCTTTACGCTTTTCGCGCCGTTGACTAAGTGCGCGGCGGCGGAAGAACCGCCGATCTTGTCCGTCAGCGGCAGCGGCATGGTGCAGGGAGCGCCGGATCAGGCGGCGATCACGCTTGGCGTGGTCACGCGCGCCGAGACGGCGGCCGAAGCGCAGCAGGAGAACGCGGCGAAAGCGACGGCAATTCGCGAGGCGCTGACCGCGCTCGGTATCGAGGACAGCGACGTCAAGACCGAGGAGTACAACTTCCGTCCGGAATACGGCCGCGAGGGCAACGAGCGCGTCGTCGTCGGCTATACGGCCTCGAATACGATTCGCGTACGCGTCCGCAACGTGGCGAAAGTCGGCGACGTGGTCGACGCGGTGCTGGCCAGCGGCGCGAACACGATCCACTCGCTGGACTTTTCTATCCGCGACACGGACGCGCTTCGGAAGCGTGCGCTGGAGAGCGCGGTGAAGGACGCGCGGAGCAAGGCGGACGCCATCGCCCATGCGCTTGGGAAGTCCATCGTCGGCGTGCAGCACGTATCGGAAAATACGGGCATGTTCCAGCCGCGCCAGGCAAACGGCATGATGATGATGAAGAGCATGGACGCGGCGGCGGAGTCCACGCCTATCGACGCGGGGACGATGTCGCTGACGGCGGACGTGCATATTGATTTCATTCTCTCGCGTTGACGCCATGCAGATGAAAAAATCCCGTATTCCCGCCATTGAGTATATGCGCGGCGTTTCCATGCTGGGCGTCGTCGGCATTCACGTCGGCTCCCAATATCTCGCGAATCCGTCGCCGAATCTTGCGCTCGTCGCGCTGTTTGAGATTGCGACGCGCTTTGCCGTGCCGATCTTCTTCTTCATTTCGGCCTTCGGCCTCTTTTACCATATCGACATGGACGCGCCCTTTGACTATGCGAAGTTCCTGCGCCGTCGTGCGAAGACGGTGCTCGTGCCCTATGTCGTCTGGTCGGTTTTTTATATGCTCCATTACACGGTGCTGTTTCGCGATACGATGCTCTTGCATTTGAACGTCCTGGCGAAGTATTTGTTCTTCGGCTTCGGCAGCTATCAGCTTTACTTCATGGTGATCCTGCTCTGGTTTTATCTGTTGATGCCGTTGTGGATATGGCTCGTGCGGCGCATGACGCCCGCGCGGCTCGCCCTGCTCCTCGTGCTGCAGATCGCTTTCGATTACTGGTCGAGTTTTCTTTTCAACGCTTATGCGATAGAGAATTACTACCTTCACGAGCTCGCCGTGAACAGGCTCAATTATTGGGTCATGCACTATGTGTTCATCTTCGTGCTCGGCGGTTGGCTCGCGGTGCGTTTCGACGCGTTCCGCGCGTTCATGGAGCGCCGGCGCGGAGCTGTGACGGCATTTTTCGCCGCGTCTTTCGCCTCGATGATCGGTTACTATTACTATCTGATTTTCGTGCGGGGCTACGACGTGATCGGCGCGATCAATACCGCCCACCAGCTTTGCCCGCTGGGCGTCGTCTATACGCTGGCGGCGTCGATTTTCCTTTTCGCGATCTTTACGCCGGACGCGCCCGCCGCATGGCGTTCCGTGCTTTCGCTGTTGGGCCGCCATTCGTATTTCGTCTATCTGGCGCATCCTCTGGCGATCACCTATCTCGGGCTCATACTGGAGCGCACGGGGCGCGTCATGACCGCGCCGCTGGCGTTGGCGTTTTATGCAGCCGTCGTGCTCTTGACGCTGGCTGCGGCGGTCGTCGTGCGAAGGATAGGGGAAAAAGTTCCGCTGGTCAACGGATTGACGATTGGAATCTGGAAATAGGATAGCTGCATAAAAATTCCCTCGTCCGTAAATCGGGCGAGGGAATTTTGCGTTTTCTTCAGTATGGTTGGGGCGTCATCGGGGTGACTACGCCGAAGGTGTAGCCCTTGCTCCGAAGCAGGCGGATGATTTCCGGCAGCGCTTTGACCGTTTCCGTCTTGTCCGAAGTGCAGTGCATCAGGACGATGGCGGCGTCGCCGTTTTTCGGCCGGTTGGTCTGGACGTCCACATATTCAAGCTGCCGCGCCGCGTCCGGACGTTCTTCCGTTGCGTCGTTGGTGCAGACGTTCCAATCGTGCTCCGTGTATCCATAGGCGTCGAGCATGGTCCAATACGCGTCGGTGAACATGCCGGAGGTGCCGCCCGGCGCACGGACGATCAGCGGGCGCACGCCGAGGATGCCGCGGAGGATTTCATCGGTGTGGAGGACCTGCCAAAGGAAATCGTTGGGCGAGGAATACAGCGTGTCATAATTGTGGTCGTAAGTATGGTTGCCGATGGCGTGCCCTTCGTTGAAAATCCGCTTGATCACGTCGGGATTCTCTTCCGCGCGCCAGCCGACGACGTAAAAGGTGGCCGGGACGCCCTGTTCCTTCAGGATGTCGAGGATTTGCGGCGTGTTTGTGAGATCGGGGCCGTCGTCAAAGGTCAGGTAGGCAACTTTCTTTTCCTCGTAAGGCTCGATATCGGGAAGCTCCACCGGGAGCCCAAGCTCGGCGCGTTCCGTCGCCGTGTACCGGTCGTAGATCGGCGTCGCCGGATTGGCGGGCCGGAGATTGGTAAAGTATTTATCCGCGACGAGGTACGGGATCGGCTTCGGCTTATTTTGCTCCGGCGGCGTCTGCGAAGGAGGCGTCTGAGCCGTCTGCGTCTGTTGTGTTGGTTGCGCTGGTTGTGTCGGTTGTGTCGTCGGCGGTTGTGCCGGCGTCGCCGGTTTGGCGGATTCCTTTTCCTTTTTTTGTTTCTTTGCGTCGGTTTGCGATTCTGTTTGGACGGTCGTCCGGGCGGCGTCGTGCTTTCGGGGCAGGACCTTCGCCAGCGCGAGCTTGCCGATGGCGCCTGCCGCGACGCAAAGGCAGAAAATCAAGGCTCCCAGCATCAGCCGTTTCCAAAGGCGGCGAGAGTCAGGCTTATTTTTTTCCGTTTCTTGCATGTCTGTGGGTTTCGTTTTAGATTCCTCCGTTTTGTTCCGTGTTTCCTTTAGGAAACGCCGAACAAGTCCCTCCGAACCATGCCGGTTATTTTCCCGCCATGCTGTGTCAGATGCCGTTCGACGTAGCAATGCTACGCCTTCACGGCCTCTTCCTTGCCTGACGGAAAAGTCCCTCGGCATGGCCTCGAATTGACTTATTCGTCGTTTCCTTTATGTGGTTTCAGCCTTCCCATCGTCAGCTCAAACTGGCCCGTTTCGGTCAGTCCGCCGCCCAGATGCAGCGCTTTTTCCAGATGTTCCGCTTTGAGATAAATGCCGGCGCCTTTCTGCACGCCGGGGACGACGCGGCGTCCCGTCGTGATCGTCTGTTTTTCCGCGTTCCATTCCCATTGCATTTGAAACGAGTGGAACAGCGGCACGGCGGGGAGATATATGTCTTCGCCTTCCTGCACCGCGAAAAAGTTCAATTCGGTTCCGTCGGCTCTGTTGGTTTTCTCCGCTCCGTCCGGTTCCTTCGTATCGCCGACGCCGCTCGTGCGGACGGGATACGACTTCGCGATCGGAAGCGGCTCGCCGGCGGAAGCTTCGATATGCGCCGCAATCGCTTCGGGATCGGCAAAATCCTGTACGCCGAATCCGCGCAGCGCCTCCATTGCGTCCTTGACGCCGACCTCCTGCCAGCCGTAGCCGTCGGGGTAGCAGTAAAGGACGACCGTGGCGTCCGCCTGCTTTTCGACGACGATGCGCTGATAGATGATCTCGACGCGGGAGCCCGTCGGCACGATGG
>JAFZRW010000017.1 GCA_017619685.1 Schwartzia sp. (in: firmicutes) | reverse complement strand
GTTTCCCTGAAGGCGATTGTCGATATCATCGACGGCGAGGTCGTCGTCGAGAGCGATGAAAATACGAAAGTCAAAGGAAAAGTGCACATCGCCGCCGGAAGCAAGACGACCATCAAAAAATGGGTGGCGGAAGGCGACGTCGTTCTCGTCGGGGAAGGGCAGTACGCTTCCATGCAGGAATGCCTGCTTCATAATATTGCCTGTTTGATCATCACGAACGACGGCAATATTCCGGAAATCGTCAAGCAGGACGCGCGCCGTACCCATTCGATGATCGTTCGCACGCCGCTCGATACTTTCACGGCGGCGCGCCTGATCAACCAGAGCATTCCCGTCGGTCATATCATGCAGAAAAAATTGACCGCGTTCCAGTCCCATCAGCTTTTGAGCGATATCCGGGGCACCATCGAAGCAGCGAAATTCCGCAACTATCCGGTTGTCGACAACGAGCGGCTCGTCGGCATCGTCAGCCGCGACAATCTGATGCTTCCCGATCCGGAGCGTGTGATCCTTGTCGACCACAACGAGCGCGGACAAGCCGTCGAGGGCATCGAGAACGCCAAAATCCTTGAGATTGTTGACCATCATCGGTTGGGCGGTATGCAGACCGGAGAGCCGATTTATATTCGGGAAGAGCCTGTCGGCTGTACCGCTACGATCATTGCCAATATGTACTGGCAGAAAAATGTCGAGATTTCACCGCAGATTGCGGGTCTCCTGCTTTCCGCGATCATTTCCGATACGGTCTTGTTTAAATCCCCGACCTGCACCGGCTATGATAAGATTACCGCCGAGCGGCTGGCAAAACTTGCCGACGTTCAGATCGAAGAGTACGGCATGGCGCTTCTGAAGGCGGGAGCCGGCATCGGCGATATGAAACCGTCGGACATTGCGAAAAATGATATGAAGGAATTCCAGATCGGCGATTATCACATCTTGGTGAGCCAGCTTTCCGTGATGGACGTGGACGAGGTCATGGAAATGAAGGCGGAGCTTCTGGAAAGCATGAACGCTTTGTGCGAGACGGAGCATTTCGATATGTGCCTTTTGATGGTGACCGATATATTGAAGGAGAGTACGGAGCTTCTTTACGTCGGATCCCCCAAGACTTTGATCGGACAAGCTTTCATGAAAGACGCGTCGGGAGATTCGATCTATCTTCCGGGCGTCATGTCCCGCAAAAAGCAGATCATACCGCCTCTGACGGACGCGGTACAGCGTATGCCAAAATAAACTTCTGCAAAGGCTGCCTTTCCATTATGCGGGAGGCAGCTTTTTCCATGAATGAGGAGAATTGAGATTGGACAATATAATGGAAGCATTGAATCCGATGCAGCGAAAGGCAGTCGAGCACTTGGCGGGGCCGCTTCTCATCATGGCGGGGGCTGGCTCAGGAAAGACGAAAGTGTTGACTTGCCGCGTCGCGAATCTTTTGGCGCACGGCGTCGCGCCGTACAGGATTCTCGCGATCACGTTTACAAACAAAGCGGCGGCGGAGATGCGGGAGCGCGTGGATCGTCTTGTCGGCAGTGCCGCGAAAGACGTATGGCTCAGTACGTTCCATTCGTTCTGTGCGCGATTGCTGCGGTATGAGATCGACGCGCTGGACGGGTACGGCAAGAATTTCGTCATTTACGACGCGTCGGACTCGAAAACCGTGGTAAAGGACTGCCTGAAAGAAATGAATCTTGATGAAAAGCAGTATCCTCCCGCTCAAGTACAGGCGGCGATTTCCGACGCGAAAAACCAGATGATGGGACCGGACGCGTTTGCGCAGGCGGCGGGTGATTTCCATCGCCAGAAGATCGCCGAGGTCTACGCGGCCTACCAGCGCGTTTTAAGGAAGAACAACGCGCTGGATTTCGACGACCTTTTGATGCTCGCCGTGCGTCTTTTGCAAACGTCGGAAGAGGTGCGGGAAAAATATCAGAAGCGGTTTCAATATATTCTCGTGGACGAGTATCAGGACACGAACGGCGCCCAATATCAGCTTACGAAACTTTTGGCGGCGCAGCACCGAAATCTTTGCGTCGTCGGCGATGCGGACCAGTCGATTTACGGCTGGCGCGGGGCTGATATCAGCAACATCCTGGACTTTGAAAAGGACTATCCGGAAGCGGCGGTCATACGGCTTGAACAAAATTACCGTTCGACAAAAACGATTCTGACAGCCGCGAACGCCGTTATCGCAAACAATCTAAACCGGAAGCCTAAAAATCTTTGGACGGAGAACGCTGCGGGTGCGCCAATCACGACGTATTGTGCGCAGGACGAGCGCGACGAAGCGGCGTTTATCGCGCAGGAAATACTTCGACAGCAAGAAACGACGGGTATCTCGTACGGCGATGTGGCGGTACTGTATCGTACGAACGTCCAGTCGCGCGCAATCGAAGAAGGATTCATGCGTATGGGCGTCCCCTATACGATGGTCGGCGGGCTGAAATTCTACGATCGCCGCGAGATTCGCGACCTTATCGCATATCTGCACGTTCTGTTCAATCCTTTGGACACGCTGAGTCTGCTTCGGATCATCAACGTACCGAAACGCGGCCTTGGGGCGACGAGTATCGCGCGATTGAACGAGTACGCTGCTGCCAACGACATGAGCCTGTTCGATGTGATTTCCAGTCCGGAAGCGTTGGCGGAGATTCCCGGTGTGACGGCGCGCACGAAAGCGCCGCTTTCCGCGTTTGCGATGATGATGTTCGACTTGCTGGGAGAGATGGAGTCGACGCCAGTTTCGGAGTTCGTAGAGCGCGTCTTGGACGTTACGGGGTATATTCGGGCGCTGGAGGCGGAAGACAAGCCGGAAAACAAGTCGAGAATCGAGAACTTGCAGGAGTTTATCGGCGTCGCGAAAGATTTCGAGGCAACGACTGAAACGCCGACTTTAGAGGAGTTCCTGAATCATATCGCGCTGATTTCCGACATTGACGACGCCGACCTTGCCGACGAGCGCGTCACGCTGATGACGCTGCATTCGGCAAAAGGACTGGAATTTCCGTTTGTCTTTATGACGGGCATGGAAGAAGGACTCTTCCCGCATACGCGAACGCTGATGGACGACGCGGAGCTGGAAGAGGAACGCCGTGCCTGTTATGTCGGCATCACGCGGGCGAAGCAAAAGCTTTATATGACTTACGCGCAGCATCGTATGATTTACGGCAATATCACTTCGTTCCCGCCCTCCCGTTTCTTGTCGGAGATTCCGCCGGACTGCGTCGAGGATGCAATGGGGAGCGGATTTTCCGCAGGACGTCGTCCCGCGCGCGACGATTTCTTCATGCGCAGGAATTCTTCGCCGATTCATTCCCATAAACCAAGACTTACAGACGCAAAATCCGCTTACGAGATATTGCAGGAAATGAATCAAGATCCGGCGTCGTTCTCTGTCGGCGCGGCGAAAAAGCCGATAAGCGCGAAAAATTCTTCCTCGGGTTCGGGGAATGCGATTCGGCCCGATATGAGTATCCGGTGGCGGCCGGGGGACAAAGCGCGCCATGGGAAATGGGGCGTCGGAACGGTCGTTTCTGTAGAAGGCAGCGGAGAAGAAACGCTCCTCAAGATTGCGTTTCCCGATCAGGGAGTCAAGGGACTCATGCAGAAATATGCGCCTATCTGCCGCGCGTAGTTAACATTTGCGCGCAAATATGCTACAATAAACAATATTTTGTTGAGGCGGTGAATTTTGATGGCGAAGGTCACAGAAAAAGATTTGGATATGGTCGCGCTCCTTTCCCGATTGGAGATTCCGGAAACGGATAAGGCAAGATCGCTGGAGCAGCTTGACGCATTTTTGCAGTACGTCGACAATCTCTCGGCTATTCCGACGGACGACGTGGAGCCGTTGGCGCATGTCCTTCCGATTCACAACGTGTTCCGCGAGGACGTAGTGCGTCCGTCGCTGGATCGCGATCTGGCGCTTTCCAATGCTCCTCTGAAGGAGGACGGGTATTTCAAGGTGCCGAAGATTTTGGAAGATTGACGCAGGGGAGGATATACTGTGAAATTATATGCAAAACCCGCGCACGAGCTGCACGAAATGCTCCTGAAGAAAGAAATATCTTCGACGGAGCTCACGAAGGACGTTCTTGTGCGCATGGACGAAACGGAAGACAAAGTACGCGCTTATATCACCGAGACGCGTGAAACGGCTCTCCAAGCGGCAGCCGCCGCGGACGAAAAGCTTTCGCGCGGAGAAAAGATCGCATACTTTGAAGGGATTCCCGGTGCAATCAAGGATAATATTTGCACAAAGGGCGTAAAGACGACCTGCGCCTCGAAAATGCTGGAAAATTTCGTTCCGCCTTATGACGCGACGGTTGTGGAGCATTTGGCGGCGGAGCGGCCGGTCATTCTCGGCAAGCTCAATATGGACGAATTTGCGATGGGCGGTTCGACGGAAAACTCCGCTTTCCATGAAACGCGGAATCCGTGGAATACCGATTGCGTGCCGGGCGGCAGCTCCGGCGGCAGCGCTGCAGCGGTCGCGGCGGGAAGCGCGATCTGGGCGCTCGGCTCGGATACGGGCGGTTCGATTCGTCAGCCGGCTTCTTTTTGCGGCGTCGTCGGCATGAAGCCGACATACGGCCGCGTTTCGCGTTACGGCCTTGTGGCGTTTGCGTCCTCGCTGGACCAGATCGGTCCCGTGACGCGCGACGTGACGGACGCCGCGCATCTCTTGCAGGTAATCGCCGGACACGACGAATACGATTCCACCTCCAGCGCTTCCGAGGTGCCGGACTTTCCAGGCGCGCTTCGTGAAGACGTCAAAGGGCTCAAGATTGGCGTGCCGAAAGAATTTTTTGTCAAGGGCATGGACGCGGAAGTCGAGGAAGCCGTTCGCGGCGCCGTCAAAAAATTCGAGGAACTCGGCGCCGACGTACAGGAGATTTCGCTTCCGCATACGGAATATGCGATTTCCGTTTACTATCTGATTGCTCCGGCGGAAGCCGCGACGAATCTCGAACGCTATGACGGCGTGAGTTACGGCGCGCGCGTCGACGGAGCGGACGTCGTCGAGATGATGACGAAAACGCGCAGCGAAAAATTCGGCGAGGAAGTCAAGCGCCGCATCTTGATCGGAAACTACGCGCTGTCCGCCGGATATTACGACGCGTATTATCTGAAAGCGCTGAAGGTGCGCCGATTGATCAAAGAAGATTATGACAAGGCGTTTCAGACGGTGGACGTGATCGTCGCGCCCACCGCGCCGACGCCTGCCTATAAGATCGGAGAAATGACGAACGACCCGCTGAAAATGTACTTGCAGGACGTCTATACCGTTCCTCTGAATCTCGCGGGGCTTCCGGGCATTTCTTTGCCTTGCGGCTACAGCGGGGCGAAAATGCCAATCGGGCTCCAGATCATCGGAAAGCCGCTGGACGAGGCGACGGTTCTGCGCGCGGCCTACACGTATGAGCAGAGCCAGACGTTCTGTCGCGAAATGGCGGATTTGGGGGTGAAAGCATGAAGTATGAAGCCGTAATCGGGCTTGAAATCCATAGCGAACTGAAAACGAATACGAAGATTTTCTGCGGCTGTGCCACGACTTTTGGCGCGGAACAGAATACGCATGTCTGCCCTGTCTGCCTCGGCCTGCCGGGCGTACTTCCCGTCGTCAATCGCCGCGTCGTCGAGTTCGCGATAAAAGCGGGATTGGCGCTGAACTGCACCATCAACAAATTCAGCAAATTCGACCGGAAGAATTATTATTATCCCGATCTTCCGAAAAACTTCCAAACCTCGCAGTACGATTTGCCGATTGCCGAGCATGGATATGTCGATATCGAGACGGAAGAGGGAAAAAAGCGGATCCGCATTACGCGCATACACATGGAGGAAGACGCGGGCAAGCTGGTCCATTCGGGCGCGACGATCAAAGATTCCGCCGCGTCGAATGTCGATTACAATCGTACCGGCGTGCCGCTCATCGAGATCGTTTCTGAGCCGGATATGCGTACACCGCAGGAAGCGCGCGCTTATATGGAAAAAATAAAGTCGATTCTCGAATACATCGACGTTTCCAACTGTCGCATGGAAGAAGGAAACTTGCGCGCCGACCTGAACGTTTCCCTGCGTCCGGCGGGAACGGACACTCTCGGTACGAAAGCGGAAATGAAAAACATCAACTCTTTCAAGGCTGTGGAGGACGCGCTGACGTACGAGATCGAGCGTCAGGAAGAAGTCTTGGAAGACGGCGGTCATATCGTACAGGAAACGCGCACTTGGGATCCGGCGCGCGGGATCACGCTTTCCATGCGTACGAAGGAGACGGCGCAGGATTACCGCTATATGCCGGAGCCGGACCTCGTGCCGATCATTACGACGGACGAGGAAATCCGTGCATACAAGGAAGGGCTGCCGGAGCTTCCGGACGCGCGGCAGGCACGTCTTGAAAAAGATTACGGACTGTCTTCCTATGACGCAGGAATTATCACTTCGTCCCGCGACATGGCGGAGTATTTCGACGCCGTAGTGGCAGAAGGGGCCGACGCGAAGCTCGCGGCGAACTGGATGATGGGCGACCTTTCCAAGAATTTGAACCAGGAAGGAAAGACCATCGGGGAATCTCCGGTAGATGCGAAGCGTCTCGGCGCGATGATTCGTCTCATCGAAAAAGGAACGATCTCCTCCAAGATCGGCAAGGAAGTCTTCAAAGCGATGTGGGAATCGGGCGACGATCCGGAAAAGATCATCAAGGACAAAGGCCTTGTACAGATCACGGACACGAAAGAACTGGAGAGCGTCGTTGACGGCGTGATTGCGGCCAATCCAAAGCCTGTCGCGGACTTCAAGTCCGGCAACAAGAAAGCCATCGGCGCGCTTGTTGGTCAGGTCATGAAAGCGACGCGAGGAAAAGCGAATCCGCAGCTCGTCAATCAGCTTTTGGAGAAGAAACTGGCGGAATAAAGGTGGAGTCAAAGCCCAAAAGAAAGGTCAACTTTCTTTTGGGCTTTTTTTCTGTTATACTGATATTTATGGAGTATGTGGATTTTGTTTGGAGGTAAGATTGAGTGAAAGCCGGTTTTATCAGTCTTGGCTGTGCGAAAAATCTCGTAGATACGGAAGTCATGATCGGCCTTCTGCAGAAGGCCGGAATTGAGCTCACGAAAGAGCCGGCGGCGGCGGATATCCTGATTGTCAATTCCTGCGCTTTCATCGAGACGGCGAAGCAGGAATCCATCACGACAGTGCTCAATATGGCGGAGTACAAGACGCAGGGAAAATGCCGTTCGCTGATTCTTGCGGGTTGTCTGGGGCAGCGCTACGGACAGACGCTTCTTGACGAATTGCCGGAAGTGGACGCGATCGTCGGAACGGGCGCGTGGGGACGCATCATGGAAGCGGTGGAAGCGACGCTGCAGGGAAAGCGCGTTATCCTTGCGGGCGAATCTGAAACGATTTATGACGCAAAAACGCCGCGCATATTGACGACGCCGTCCTATACGGCGTATCTGAAAATCGCCGAGGGCTGCGACAACCGTTGCTCTTTCTGCGCGATTCCCATGATTCGCGGTCGCTATCGGAGCCGCACGTTGGAGGATATCGTCGAGGAAGCGAAGCGGCTTGCGGCGCAGGGTGCCAAGGAGCTGAATCTCATCGCACAGGATACGACGGCTTATGGTCGCGACATTTACGGGAAAGCCGAATTGCCGCGTCTTTTGCGCGAATTGGTGAAAATTGACGGCGTAGAGTGGATTCGCTGCCTTTATTCGTATCCGCGATTTTTTACGGACGAACTGATCGAAACGATTGCCGAAGAACCGAAGCTTGTCAAATATGTCGATCTGCCGCTCCAGCATGCCGACGACGCGCTGCTCCGGGCGATGCATCGCGCCGATACGCGCGCGTCGATGACGGAACTGCTGGAGAAATTGCGTGCGCGGATTCCCGGCGTGTCGATTCGCTCGACGTTCATCGTCGGCTTTCCCGGGGAAACGGACGCGCAGTTTGAGACGCTCCGCGCATTCCTTGCGGAACAGCGTTTTGACAAAGCGGGTATCTTCACGTATTCGCCGGAAGAGGGAACGCCTGCGGCGGAACTTTCAGGCCGAATCGACGAAAATACGTTGCAGGAGAGATACCACGCATTGATGAGCCTGCAGTGCAAGATTTCGGAAGAAGTCAATCAATCGCTGGAAGGCAAGGAACTTAAAGTTCTTATTGAAGGACGCGACGAAGAACAGGAAAACATCGCTTATGGACGTTCCTATCGGGAAGCGCCTGAAGTGGACGGGCAGGTCTTTGTCGAAAACTGTCCGGACGCGCAGCCGGGCGATATGGTGAAAGTGCGCGTCGCCCAAGGGTTCACTTATGACGTCGTCGGCGAGCTGATACATTAGAAATCCCTTAAAAACGCATCAAATCAAGGGGGATTCACGTTTTTTTCATGGAAATAATGATAATGGTTTAAGAAAGGACGCTAAATGATTGCGGAGCTTGTGACCACAGGAAGCGAATTGCTTCTCGGTCAGATCGTCAATACGAACGCCGCCTATATGGCAAGCGAACTGAATAAGATCGGCATCGACGTCTGTTTTCAGACGACGGTGGGCGACAACCGTGCGCGCATGAAAGAAGTGCTGACACACGCGTTGAGCCGAGCCAATCTCGTGATTACGTCCGGCGGCCTGGGGCCGACGCGCGGCGATATCACGAAAGAAGTTTCGGCGGAAGTGATGGGTCGTACGCTTGCATTGAACGAAGAATGCGCGGAGCGGCTTCGCGAGCATTTCGCCCGTGTCGGACGGGAAATGACGGACAACAACCTTCGGCAAGCGATGATTCCGAACGGCGCGCATATTTTCGTCAATCATGCAGGCACCGCGCCGGGCGTCGCGATAGAACAAGACGGAAAACTCCTCGTGAATTTGCCGGGGCCTCCGTCCGAAATGAAGGATATGCTTCATCGGAGCTTGCTGCCGTTCCTGCTCGAAAAATACGGCGCGAAGTTCGTGATCGTCTCTCGCGTGCTGCACACCTTCGGCGTCGGCGAGTCGAAGCTGGAAACGATAATCGACGATTTGGTGCGCGCGCAGAAAAATCCGACGCTTGCGCTTCTCGTTCGACCGACGGGCGTTATCCTTCGGATTACCGCAAAAGCGGCGGACGAAGCGTCGGCAAAACAATTGATTGCTCCGATGGAGGAAGAGATTCATCGACGGCTTGGCGATTTCGTTTACGGCGCAGATGAAGAAAAAATGGAAGAGATCGTTGGACGCGAGCTCAAAGCGCAAGGGGCTACGGTTGCGACGGCGGAGTCATGCACCGGCGGGCTTGTGGCGAGCCGTTTGACCGATATTGCGGGAAGCAGTGACTATGTAAAGGGCGGAATCGTCTCCTATACGGATGAAGTCAAAGGAGAGTCTCTCGGCGTCGATTCTCAGCTGTTGGCGACATACGGCGCGGTTTCAGAGCCGGTAGCGCGGGCGATGGCGGAAGGGACGCGGCGCGTCCTGCACGCGGATTACGGCGTCAGCACGACAGGATTTGCGGGACCGGACGGCGGTACGGAGCAAGACCCCGTCGGCACGGTTTATATCGCGGTTGCCGGACCGAAGGGAACGCACGCGGAAAAGCACGTTTTCACGGGTACGCGCACGCAGGTCAAATTTCGCGCGTCGCAGGCCGCGCTTGCGATGTTGCGTAGATATATAAAAGACAAGGACGGTACCATTCCGGATCATGAGGAGGATTTTTGATGGATTGGAAAAATATGATGAAAAAAACTTGCCTGGCGGCTTTTGCGGCATTTTCTCTCATGACGCCGCAGGCGTCGGCAGAAGAGCCGACGATCGTGGCGGACGCTCCCAGCGAAAGCGAGCAGCAGGAGATGACGTCTGAGGAGGCTTTGCAGGCGTATAAAGACAGCGGCTACAAATATACGAGTCAGCGGTACGGATATTCCATCATTTGTCCGGTGAAGCCGACTGTCGTACCGATCAGCGTATTATTTGGCGATGATGAGGACGCCAGGGGCGACGTCCTGATTTTCAAGAGCGCAGGTTATGATATCAGCTACGGCTGGATCGTCATGGTCGACGCTTTCGACGAAGACATGATTCCGGCGGACATCACGAAGCAGCCGGAAGCAAAGCAGAAAGAGTACATTGAGAAATTCATGGCGAACTCGCCTTATGAGTTCATACGCCTGACCGAAGTGGACGGGCAATCCGGCGTTTACGCGGTAGATGCGAAGGAAATCGAGGTCGACACCAACGGCGACGGCAAGTTTGACGAAGTGATGCGGAGAGAAAGCCAGATGATCAAGACCTTCTTCCGCGGCGCTTACGGCGGTCGTTTCGGCGTCATGATGATGGAAAATCCCGATCTTACGCAAGGCGGTATCGCCGATTACCAGTTCGGGCTCCTGACCTTCCAGGAATGGCCGACGAAGATGGAGAACGGCTCGAACACGCATAAGAACGATAAGAACAAGAAAGACAAAAAAGAGAAGAAGGATAAGAAAGACAAGAAGAAATAAGCGTTTCATGGAGGGGAGAACCGTCGTGTTCTTCCCTCTTTTGTTCATATATGGGACGTTTGGGTCTGTGTTTTCGTGTAAATGTTGATTTTCCATGCTTTGAAATGCTTCAAACCCCTTGACGCAAGGAAATCTCTACGTTATAATTTGAACGATGCTTCACGAAGCGTTCCGCGGAACGCTTTATTCTTTTGGGGGAGATCGAATGGAAACGGACGCAACAATGGCGCGCAATGAGCTGGTTCCTGAAGAATTCGACAACCTGACCGATGAAGAACTCGTTTTGAGAATCAAAAGCGGGAGCAGCTCCGCAGCGTTGAATTATCTGATTCACAAGTATCGGAACTTTGTGCGGGCAAAAGCCCGTTCCTATTTCCTGATAGGCGCGGATAGGGAAGACATCATTCAGGAGGGCATGATCGGCCTCTACAAAGCGATCCGCGATTTCCGGAATGACAAGCTGTCCTCTTTTCGGGCCTTTGCCGAGTTATGCGTGACGCGTCAGATTATCACCGCTATCAAGACGGCGACCAGGCAGAAGCATATTCCTCTGAATTCGTATGTGTCTTTGAATAAGCCGATATACGATGAGGATTCGGAGCGCACGCTTCTGGACGTGCTTTCCGGCGCACGCGTCGCCGATCCGGAAGAATTGATCATCAGCCGCGAAGAATTTATCGACATTGAAGCGAAAATGGAAGAGATCCTGAGCGATCTCGAATGGCGTGTGCTGATGTCATATCTCGACGGGAAATCGTACCAGGAAATCGCGGTCGACCTTCATCGTCGGGTGAAGTCCATCGACAATGCCCTCCAGCGTGTGAAGCGCAAATTGGAAAGATATATGGAATCGCGTGGACATGACGTGGATCTGGGACTGATTTATCGTGGAATCACATCGATCAACCGTCATCGTGCCGACAGTTGAATAAGGAAAAGAATCCGCTGCTTTTGGAGGACAAGGCGGCGGATTTTTTGCGTTTTGATAAAAACGAATATTTGTAGTATAATGTGACCGCTTAGTGAGTGCATAAGCGCGAACTTAGCGGCACATATACCTGACCACTTTGGGCGCGCAAGCGGAGCGCGGCGCGGCCTTAGTGGGCATGGTATAATCGAAAACGTCTATGTAGGGGGAACGGGCTTGCTGGTACTGGGAATCGATCCGGGTACGGCCATCTGCGGATACGGGTTTGTCGAGGCGGCGCAGGGGAATCGACTGATTCCGCACGAATACGGTTCCGTCACGACAAGCTCGAAAGCGCGGATGCAGGATCGTCTGTTGAAAATATACGACGAGATTGACGCGCTGATCAAAAAATATCAGCCGGACGCGATGGGCGTCGAGCAGCTTTTTTTCAATCGCAACGTGACGACGGCGATTCCGGTCGGGCAGGCGCGAGGCGTCGTGCTGCTCGCCGCGGCGAAAAACAATCTGGAAATCGTGGAGCGGACGCCGCTTCAAGTCAAGCAGTCCGTGACGGGCTACGGAAAAGCGACGAAGGAACAAGTGATATATATGGTCACGAAATTGTTGAACCTTCCCGAGCCGCCGAAGCCAGACGACACGGCGGACGCGCTGGCCGTCGCGATATGCGCGCTGCATTGTATGGACAGTCCGGCTTGGAGAAATCGGGAGGTATAGCATGATAGGATTTTTACGGGGCAGCGTCGTTCAGCTCTCGGCAGAATATTGTCTTTTGGACGTCGGCGGGGTCGGATACCGCGTTTTTATTCCCTCCTCGACGCGCACTCGCTTGAAGACAGGAGAAGAATCTATGCTTTATACGCATCTTTCCGTGCGGGAAGATGCGCTGACTTTGTACGGGTTTGAAAGTCAGGAGGAATATCAGGCGTTTCAGATGCTGATCTCCGTTTCCGGCGTCGGCCCGAAAGTGGCGCTCGGCATCTTGTCGTCCATCACCGTGAGCAAGCTCTTTCAGGCGATTCACGGGCAGCAAATCGCCGTGTTGACAAAGCTGCCGGGCGTCGGGAAAAAATCGGCGCAGCGGCTGATCTTGGAATTGAAAGATAAGGCGGCGGAGCTGGACGGCGCGGAAGGGGAGTTCGAGGCTCCCGCAGAGGACGTCGCGGGCGACCAGCTTTCAGACGCGGCGGCGGCGCTCTCGGCGCTCGGCTATTCGCAGGCGGAAATCTCTTCCGTTCTGCGGCGTGTGAAAGAGCCGATTTCCACGGAAGACGCGGTAAAATTTGCATTGAAGGAATTTGCGGGGAGGAAGTAACCGGTGGACGAACAGGAAGGCCGCATTGTGGCAAAGGAGGAACAGCCCTCCGACGACTGGCAGTTTAGCCTGCGTCCGCGCAAATTTCGCGATTACATCGGGCAGGATAAAGCCAAGGAAAATCT
>JAFZRW010000133.1 GCA_017619685.1 Schwartzia sp. (in: firmicutes) | reverse complement strand
TGCCGGAAAGCGAGGCCGGGAATCTGCCCCGCTACGCATGGGAAGAAATATAGTGAAGGCAATAAAGAAGTCGCTGCGTGTTTGCAGCGACTTTTTATTGTGTCTGTAATTTTTTGAAGTATGTTTTTCATACTTCAAAAAATTTTGTTGCCTTTACCGTCCATATTTTTTCGCCAACGCAGCGATTTCTTCCGCGAGGACGTCGGTCAATTTTCCTTCCCTGAGACGCCAGCTCCAGTTTCCTTCCGGCGTGCCGGGGCGGTTCATGCGGTTCCGGCTGTCCAGACCGAGGAGGTCCTGCACGGGGACAATGGCGATTCTCGCTTCGGAGGCGTAAGCCTTTTCCACAAGCTTTTCCGCGACTTTCTTTGCCGTTTCCGCGCCGTCGTTTTCCGTTTCCGGCATGACGCCGAGCCAGGCGGCGATTTTTGCGCGGTCTTCATAGCTGAGGTCGTCGGTGAACCAGCCTGCCGCAGTGTTGTTGTCATGGGTGCCGGTGTAGATGACGCAGTTTTCCTTCGAGGCGACGCCCGCACGCGGCGTGCCGTTTCCGAGGCACTCGAACTCGATGACCTTCATGCCCGGCAGTCCGCTCGTTTCGAGAAGTCGCGTCACGTCGTCGGACTGTACGCCAAGGTCCTCCGCCACGATGGAGAGGTTGTCGCCGAGGCGCTGGCGCAGGGCGTGCAGGAGCGCGACGCCGGGGCCTTTTTTCCACTGTCCGTTTTTCGCGGTCTTCTCTTTCGCGTCGACTTCCCAGTACGAGGCGAGACCGCGGAAATGGTCGATGCGAACGATGTCCACGAGGGAGAGGAGTCGCGCGACGCGCTCTACCCACCAAGAGAAGTCGTCCTTTTTCATCGCGTCCCAATCGTACAGCGGGTTGCCCCAAAGCTGGCCGTCTTCGCTGAAATAATCGGGCGGTACGCCGGCGACTTTCTCGGCGCGGCCGTCCGCACCCAGCGCGAAAAGTTTCGGATGCGCCCAGACGTCGGCGCTGTCCTGCGCGAGGTAAAGCGGCATATCGCCGAAAATGCGGATTCCCTTCGACGCGGCGAGACTGTGAATCGCCTGCCACTGGCGATCGAAAAGATATTGCTGGAATTTCACGAAGGCGATATTGTCCGCCGCCCGCTCCCGGAGCGCGTCAAGCGCCGACGGTTCGCGGTCGCGGAGCGCGGGCGCCCAGTCCATCCACGGCTTGCCGTTGTTTTCTTCCGAGGCGGCGGTAAAGAGCGCGTAGTCGTCCAGCCATGAAGCTTCTTTTTCACAGAACGCCGCGAAGTCCGCCGGCGGATTTTTCTGGAATCGTTGCCAGGCGCGGCGCAGGACGCCTTTCTTGACCGCGCCGACGCGCACGAAGTTCACGGCCTTGCTCGTACACGGGTGGGAATTCGGCGAGCCGCCCAGATACGAACGCGAGCAGCCGAGCGCCGTTTTGCCCCATTCGAGATCGTCTTCGTTGAGCCAGCCGTCCTCCGCGATCTTTTCCGCCGAGAGAATCAGCGGATTCCCCGCGAAAGCCGACGGCGGCTGATAGGGCGAGTTGCCCGGGCCAATCGGGCCGAGCGGGAGGATCTGCCAAATGTGCTGGCCCGCTTTTTGCAGGAAATCGACGAAACGCTCCGCCGTATTGCCGAGGTCGCCGACGCCCCAGGGCGAAGGCAGCGAGGTCGGGTGCAGCAGCACGCCCGCCATGCGCGGAAAACGCTGCGGAGGTTTCTTTTCCTGCCAAACCTGCGCGGAAAGCGGCGCAAGCTTTAAGCGAATCTTGCCGCCCTCAATGGGCATGGGCTTTTTCTCGATAGGCTCGGCGTCGAAAAGCGACGGTTCTTTGTCCTTTTCCTTCCATTCGTCGGTTTGATAAGCCAGGATGAATTTTCCCGTCGCGATGTCGCCGATGGGAAGGTCGACGTTCACGGTCTCCCGTCCGCGGTTCAGCGCGACGATGAAAAGACCGTCCGTCGCTTCGATTCCGAAAACGTCGCGGCCGCTACGGATAAGGCGCGCATAAGCGTAGACGTCGCCTTCGGCGCAGAGCGGAATGAATTCGCCCGTCGACAGCGCGGCGTTCTCGTTCCGAAGCCGCGTCGCTTCTTTGACTTTGACGCGAAGCGCCGCGTCGCCGCCCTCCCAGTCGTATGTTGCGCGGTTGTACGGGTCGCGGTAGCCCTGCATGGCGATCTCGTCGCCGTAGTAGATCGACGGCACGCCGGGGAAGGTCATTTGCCAGACGAAGGCGATCTCGAGCCGCGCGCGCGCCAGCGCCAGATGCTCGGCGTCGAGACGGAAACTCGCCCGCTCCGCTTCACTTGCACCGGGTTCCGGCGCTTCGCCGAGAAGCGTCGTGATTCGTTCCACGTCGTGGGTGCCGACGAGATTCATCATCGCGTAGAAATTGTGCGCCGGGTAATTTTCCCGCAGGCTTTCGATACGGCGGTTTACCGCCTTGCCGTTTGTGCGGCCCAGCAGGAAGTCAAGCAGGATGGTGCGGAACGGGTAATTCATCGCGCTGTCGATCTCATGACCGGAAAGATAGGCGCGCTGCTCGCCGTAGCTGGACTTGTTCGACGCGTCTTCCCATACCTCGCCGATCAGCACATGGTCTTTGTCCGTTTTTTTCAGTTCGCGGTAAAACGCCTGCGAGAATTTCGGCGGCAGTTCGTCGATGACGTCGAGACGCCAGCCGGAGACGCCGACTTCGGCCCAATGGTGCAATACGCTGTCCTTCGCTGTGATGATGAAGTCCATATAGCTGGGCTCTGTTTCCACGACGTTCGGCAATGTCTCGAAGCCCCACCAGCTATGATATTTGTTCGGGTATTCGATGAAGTCGTACCACTTCGCGTAGGGCGAATTCGGCGACTGCCACGCGCCGACGGAATCGTAGGCACCCTTCTTGTTGAAGTAGCGGCTGTTTGCGCCTGTGTGGCTGAAAACGCCGTCGAGGATGACGCGGATTCCCTGCGCTTTCGCCTCGCGGCAGAAGTCCGCGAATTCCTCGTTCGTTCCGAGGAGCGGGTCTATTTTTTTGTAGTCGCCGGTGTCGTAACGGTGATTGCTTTCCGCCTCGAATACGGGATTGAAGTAGATGACGGAAATGCCGAGTTCCTTCAGGTACGGGAGTTTCGCTCGGACGCCGGCAATATTGCCGCCGTAAAAGTCGTAAGCGATGATCTCTTTCGTGTCCGGATCTTTATAGTAGCAAGGCGCGTCTTTCCACGAAGCGTGAATCACCGCGCCGCGCTTTTCCGCCTCGATGATATGCTCGCGATAAAAGCGGTCCGGGAAAATCTGGTACATGATCGAGCGGCGGAACCAAGCGGGCGTCTCCGCGCCTTTGTCATAGACCGTGATCTGGAACGATGCGGGCGGCGCGTCCGAAAGTCCGCCTTCGCCGCCGAGAGTTCCCGTATTGCCGTAAAAATGAACGTGATGGTCGATCAGGAGTATGAAATAATACCATAAAAGCCCGCCTTCTTCAGGCAGGTCGATCGTCGCGACAAACCATTTGGGAGCGGAAACAGGCAACGGTTCACCCGTTGCCTGTTCTTCTTCCGCATTTTTGGTTGAAAGGGGCTTCAGCGGCACAAGCGTTTCGCCGAATCCGTCGCGCCATACGCGCACTTCCGCCACGACGCTCTCCGCACTCTCCACGCCGTCGACGGAGAGCGCGATGCGCACGCGGCCGCCGGCCTCCACCGCCCCGACGGGGAAGCGGTAAGCCGCGTCCTGGGAATTATGCACGATTTTTAGTTCCGCAGCCACTTTGTTCACTTCCTTGCACAAGCTTCAAGCTCTTATTTTCCGATGAGACGATTGTAAAGGGATTTGTATTCTTCCGCAGAGCGGGCCCAGCTGTAATCCGATTCCATCGCGTTCGTCATCAAGAGTTTCCAGCTGTTGAAGTCGCGGAACAGGCCCAGCGCCTTTTTGATGGTGAACATCAGCTCGTGGGCGTTGTAATTCGGGAACAGGAAGCCGTTTCCTGTGCGCTTTGATTTGTTGTAGGGAATGACCGTATCCACGAGGCCGCCCGTCGCCCGCGCCACCGGGATCGTGCCGTAGCGCATCGCGATGAGTTGGCCGATGCCGCAAGGCTCGTAAGCCGACGGCATCAGGAAGATCGAGGCCGCCGCGTAGATGCGCTGCGCCATTTCGTCCGAGAAGTAGATGTTCGTCGAAACTTTCGTCGGGTGACGCCAGGCCAGCTCGCGGAACCAGTCTTCATAGACGCGGTCGCCGACGCCCAGCAGTACGAACTGCATATCCTCGTGTTCGAGGAGCTCGTCGAGGATACGCACGACGAGGTCGAGACCCTTCGGTTCCACAAGACGCGTTACCATAGCGACAAGCGGCGTTTGCCGTTCCACCGGCAAATCGAGCATGCGCTGGAGGGCGGCCTTGTTGTCGATCTTCTTTTCCACCGCGTCCTGTACGCCGTACTTTGTGAAAGGATCTGTCAGATATTTGTCTGTCGCCGGATTGTACAGGTCGACGTCGAGGCCGTTCACGATACCGTGGAGATCCGCCGCACGCTTCCGGAGAAGCCCGTCGAGCCCTTCTCCAAAATACGCGTACTGGATCTCGTCCGCATAGGCGCGGCTGACGGTCGTGATGTTGTCCGCGTAGATGATCGCGCCCTTCATGAAGTTCACGGCGTCGTAATATTCCAGGTCGCCGTTGGAGAAATACTGCCAGTCGATTCCCAGCACGTCCTCCATGACGTCTTTCGGGAAGACGCCCTGATATTTAAGATTGTGAATGGTGAATACGGTGCGGATGCGCTCGTAGCGCTCATCGCCCATATGGTCGAGGCGCAGATACACGTTTACGAGAGCGGCGTGCCAGTCGTTCGTGTGGATCACGTCGGGCCAGAAATCCACTTGCGGCATGAGCTCCAGCACTGCGCGGCTGAAGAACGCGAACCGTTCCGCATCGTCGCCGTAGCCATAGAAGCCTTCGCGATAGAAATAATCCTGATTGTCGATGAAATAGAACGTCACGCCGTTCAGTTCCAGTTTGTCGATGCCGAGGAATTTCGTACGCCATGAGATGGACATTTCGCCGTCGTAGACATGCTCCATCTTGTCCCGATACTCGCGGTCGATTTTTCCGTACTTCGGCAAGACGACGCGCACGTCGACGCCCTGTTTTTTCAGGGCCTTCGGCAGCGAGCCGGCCACGTCTGCCAAACCGCCCGTCTTGACGAACGGCACGGCCTCCGACGCGACATAGAGAACCTTCAACATATTGAAAAACCTCCTTAAAGGGGGAAGCCTGAACTGCTTCCTGCCCTTGTTATTTGCTGTTCATATCTTGCCTTCCCCAGAGGGGAGGGCTATTCAGATCTTCATCTTCAAATATACCGTCGCCAATGGCGGGATTGTCAGCGTTATCGACTGCGGGCGGTTGTGCCAGGGGATTTTTTCGGTGCGAAGTTCGCCGCCGGTCGAGACGCCCGAGCCGCCGTACTGCGTGTCGTCGCTGTTGAACACTTCATGATACGTGCCCTCTTCGGGTACGCCGATCCGATAGTTGTAATGCACTTCCGGCGTGAAGCTTGACACGACCACCACGAAGTCCTTGCCGTTCTTTGCGCGGCGGACAAAGACGAGAATACTGTGATCCACGTCGCTGCAGTCCATCCACTCGAAGCCCCGCCAGTCGAAATCGACCTGCCAGAACGCGGGCTGTTCGTTGTAAAACCGATTCAATGCGCGGGAATAACGCTGCATTTCCTGATGCTTCGGGTAGCCCTCGACAAGGTGCCAATCCAGGCTGTCGTCGAAGTTCCACTCGATGAAGTGGCCGAATTCTCCGCCCATGAAGAGCAGCTTCTTTCCGGGGTGCGCCATCCAGTAGCC
This sequence comes from Schwartzia sp. (in: firmicutes), assembly GCA_017619685.1. Classification (GTDB taxonomy): domain Bacteria; phylum Bacillota; class Negativicutes; order Selenomonadales; family Selenomonadaceae; genus RUG12372. The sequence continues at coordinate 10,276 of JAFZRW010000133.1, read as the reverse complement.
GAAGAACGCCCGAAGTCCTGCGAATTTTTGCCAGTAGTCGCCGGGCATTTTCTCGATCAGCGAGCATTTGCCGTGGACGACCTCGTCATGGGACAGCGGCAGCACGAAGTTCTCGGAGAACGCGTACATCAGCGAGAAGGTCAGCTTGTCCTGGTTCCATTTCCGGTAGATCGGGTCGAGGCTCATGTACTTGAGGACGTCGTTCATCCAGCCCATGTTCCATTTGTAGTTGAAGCCCATGCCGCCCATCCAGATCGGCTTGGAGATCATCGGCCAGGAGGTCGATTCCTCGGCGATCATCAGCGCGTCGGGCAGATACTGGAACACCGCTTCGTTCAGTTTCTTCAGGAAGTCCATCGCTTCGAGGTTGCCGTTGCCGCCGTATTTGTTCGGCAGCCATTCGCCTTCCTCGCGGCCGTAGTTCAGGTAGAGCATATTCGCGACGGCGTCAATCCTGAGACCGTCGATATGGTATTCTTCCATCCAGAACAATGCGTTCGAGATCAGGAAACTCTGCACCTCGGTGCGGCCGTAGTCGAAATTCGTCGTGCCCCAGCCTTTGTTCTCGGCGCGCTGCTCGTTGTCCGACTCGTAGAGATTCTTGCCGTCGAACATCCGAAGCCCCTGATCGTCTTTGCAGAAATGACCGGGCACCCAGTCCATGATGATCGCGATGCCCGCTTCATGCGCTTTGTCGACAAAATACATGAAATCCGCAGGCTCGCCGTAACGGCTCGTCACCGCGTAATAACCGGTGGCCTGATAGCCCCAGGAGCCGTCGAAGGGGTGCTCGCAGAGCGGCATCAGTTCGATATGCGTGTAGTTCATGTCCTTCGCGTAGGAAATCAGCTGGTCGGCGAGCTCGCGGTAGGAAAGATAGCCGCCGTCCAGATGCCTGCGCCAGGAACCGAGATGCACTTCGTAGGTCAGCATCGGCTTTTCGTAGGAAGAGCCTTTTTTCTTCGCCGCCTGATAGTCGGCGTCGTGCCATTCGTATTTGGGGAAGTCGTAAGTGCGCGAAGCCGTCAGCGGCTTCTTTTCCGCGTAGAATCCGTAGGGATCGGCTTTCATGATACGCGGGCCGCCCCATTGCGGGTCGATTGCGTATTTGTAGACCGTGCCCGACGGCAGCCCCGGGATGAACGTGGCCCATGTTTCGCCGTCGCCGAGTCGTTCCATAGGATGCTCCCGCGTGTCCCATTGGTTGAAATCGCCGACGACGCTGACCGCCCGCGCGTTGGGAGCCCAGACCGCGAAGCGCACGCCGCGTTCGCCGTCCTGCTCCGTATAATGCGCGCCGAGCATTTCATAGGCGTGGAAATTCGTTCCCTGATGAAAGAGATAGAGATCGTAATCCGCCAGAGCCGCAGTTTTCATGATGTGCTCCTTTCATGTCACACAACATTGACCGGCTTCAAATCCCAGATATCGGTCGCATACTCCTCGATCGTGCGGTCGGAGGAGAAGCGTCCCGACGCCGCGATGTTCATCAGCATCGAACGGTTCCAGCCGTCCCTGTCGCGATAGCGGCGCATGATTTCCTCGTGGCCTTTGCGGTATGCGTCGAAGTCCTTCAAGATGAAGAACTCGTCGTTGTTCTGCAGCAGGTAATCAAAGAGCGAACGGAAGTCGCCGTAAGTGCCGTCCACGAGACGGTCGAGCACGCGGCGCACCGATTCGTTGTTGTTGTATTCGTCCCAGGCTGAATATTTGCCGTTCGCGTAGTAGTCCATGACCTTTTCCGCCGTCAGGCCGAAAATGACGCAATGGTCGTCGCCGCCCACGGCTTCGTGGATCTCGACGTTCGCGCCGTCCATCGTGCCGAGGGTGATCGCGCCGTTCATCATGAATTTCATGTTTCCGGTGCCGGAGGCTTCCTTGCTGGCGGTGGAAATCTGCTCGGAAACGTCCGCCGCCGGATAGACCATCTCGCCGATGGACACGCCGAAATTCTCGATGAATACGACTTTCAGCATCTTATTCGTGCCCGGATCGTGATTCACGATATCGGCTACCGCGCAGATGAGCCGGATCGTCTCTTTCGCGATATAGTAGCCCGGCGCGGCCTTGCCGCCGAAGAAGTACGTCGTCGGCACCATGTCCGCGTCTTTGCCGCGGCGCAGGCGGTCGTACTGGTACATGATATGCAGGATGTTCATCAGCTGCCGCTTGTAGGAGTGGATACGCTTGACCTGAATGTCGAACAGCGTCTCGGGGTCTATGCGCACGCCAGTCTTTTCGCGGATACGGCGTGCGAGGATCTTCTTGCGCGTCAGCTTGATTTCCGCCAGCCGGTTCAGGACTTCGGGATCGTCCTTGAGTTCCGCGAGATGCGAGAGCAGCGACGGCTTCTTTTGCCATGCGGAGGTCAGCTTCTCGTCGAGGAAGTCGGCAAGCTCCGGATTCGACGCAATCAGCCAGCGGCGATGCGTGATGCCGTTCGTCTTGTTGTTGAACTTCGACGGGAAGAACTCGAAGAACGGGCGGAGCGTCGTATGCTTCAGGATATCGGAATGGATGGCAGCCACGCCGTTGACGCTGTGGCTGCCGACGACGGCAAGACGCGCCATGTGGACCTGATCGTCCTGAATGATGGAAAGGGCGCGTACGCGCTCTTCGTCGTTCGGATAGCGGTGACGCACCCGCTTCAGGAAGCGCTTGTTGATTTCGTCGATGATCATGTAGATGCGCGGAAGCATGGCGCGGAACATGCCGACAGGCCAGCGCTCCAGCGCTTCCGGCATGATCGTATGATTCGTGTACGCCATCGTTTCTTTCGTGACGTCCCAGGCTTCGTCCCAGGGCATATTTTCCTCGTCGACGAGGATGCGCATCATTTCCGCCACGGCGAGAGCCGGGTGGGTGTCGTTGATATGGATCGCGATCTTGTCCGGCAGCTCGTGGAGCATGATCCCCGTCTTCTTGTGGTGACGGATAATGCTCTGGACGCCCGCCGATACGAAGAAGTATTCCTGCACGAGGCGGAGGTTGCGCCCTTCTTCGGTGCTGTCGTCGGGGTACAGGAAATGCGTGATGTTCTCGACGTAATTGCGATAGCGCATACGCTCCTGGATTTGCTCGTGGGTCAGGGTACCGCCGAAGGTGACGAAGTCCTTGTCGACTTCCGCGTTCCAGAGGCGGAGCGTGTTGACCGTATTGTTCTTCGCTCCGACGATAGGCACGTCGTAAGGCACGGCCATGACCGTCATATAGTCTTCATGGACGAGCTGCAGGCTGCCGTCCTGTTGTTCCTTCATATAGGCGTTGCCGCCGAAGCGCACGTTCACCGCTTTATCCGGCTTGCGATACTCCCACGCGAAGCCGTCGCGCAGCCATTTGTCCGGCAGCTCGACCTGGTTGCCGTCGATGATCTTCTGCTCGAAAAGGCCGTACTGGTAGCGAATGCTGCAGCCATGTCCCGGAAGCCCCAGCGCCGCCATCGAGTCGATGAAGCACGCGGCGAGACGGCCGAGACCGCCATTGCCGAGGCCGGCGTCAGGCTCTTCCACGATGTAACGCGCAAGGCTCAGATTCAGCGCGCCCAACGCTTCCTCCATGGTCTCCTTCACGCCCATATTGATCAGATTCGTATTCAGAAGACGTCCCAGCAGGAACTCGATGGAGAAATAATAGACCTGCTTCGCGTTCTTTTCCTGGTAAGTCTTGTTCGTCTTGATCCAGTTCTCGGACAGGAGTTCCCGCGTCGTTGCCGCGATGGTCAGATAGATCTCGTGCGGCGTCAGCTCGTCGATGTCGCGCCCGAACATGACGTGCGCGGTCATGACAAAGCGTTCTTTCAGGGCTTTGACCTGATCTGCGCGTTCTTTGGCTTTTGCCATTGGCATCTGAATGGCCCCCTTATATCGTGATGTGTTTTCCGATCATGACCGGGAAGTTGCTGGCTCCGCAAAGGCGCTTGCCCTGCGTGATGGTCACTTCCTTATCGGTGATCACATATTCGATCTCCGCGCCCGTCTCGATGACGCAGTCTTCCATTACGATGGAGTTTCGGATTACCGCGTTCGGAGCCAGCTTCACGCTGCGGAACAGTACGCTGTTCTCCACTGTGCCGTGGATCTCGCAGCCGTTGGCGATCAGCGAGTTTCGGACCTTCGCGCCTTCCTTGTATTCGGTAGGCGCCATGTCCTTGACTCTGGTGATGATCGGCGCGTTCTCCTGCATGAACAGCTCTTCCCAGACCGGCTGTTCGAGCATCTTGAGATTCGACAGGAAGAAAGCGGGCGTCGAGCAAATGCGCGCCGCGAAGCCTTCATGGATATAGGCGTAGAATTTCAGCCCCGTCGCCTGCTTCAAGATCGCGTCGCGGCGGAAATCCGTGCCGCCGTGCTCGAACGCATAGCGGACGATATTGCAGAAGAGTTCCTTGCTCATCAGGAAAATGCCGAGGGAGCGGTACTCGCCCTCTTTCAGCTCCGGCTTGATGGCGGCGTCGCGGACACGTCCGTCTTTGCCCGGATCCAGGATCAGTCCTGAGCAGGGATCGCTGTGCCACGCCTTGTTCGTGACCACCGTGACGTCCGCGCCGTGGTCGATATGGAACTTCAGCACCTTGTTGAAGTCGATGTTGTAAACCGACGTGGCCCGGGCCAGCAGCACATATTCTTCGTTGCTGTTTTCGACGAAATTCAGGTTGTAATAGATGTTTCTAAGGTCGCTGGCTTTCTCGCCGTTTTCCGGACGCACCGGCGGCAGATAAAACAGGCCCTTGTGATGCCGCGCGAGGTCCCAGTCCTTGCCCGACCGCAGATGGTCGAGGATCGAGCGCGACTTGTTCTCCGGCAAAAGCACGCCGACGTTTCGGATGCCCGACGTCACCATGCTTGACAGCGCGAAATCCACGAGACGATACCGTCCCGCGAAAGGAAGCGAAGCGATCGGTCTGTCCTGCGTCAGCTCCTTGATATACACTTCCTCGCGCTGCAAGTCCACGAGGCTCATAACTCTTTTCATTTATAATTATCCTCCCATATCAGCCGTATCAGCCGGCCGCGTTCACGACTTCATTTTCGCCCGTCACTGCGATGGCGTCCGGCGTGCCTTTGACTTTTGCGCCCGCGGAGACTTTCGTATGCGGGCCGAGGATCGCGTGGTCGACCACGGCGCCTTCCTCGATGACTGCGAAAGGCATCACGACGGAGTCCGTGACCTTCGCGCCTTTTCCGATGCGCACGCCCGAAGAGATGACCGAATGCGCCACTGTACCGAGCACCACGGCCCCTTCGTTCAAAAGCGCGTGCGACACGTCTGCTTCCGGACCGATATAATGCGGCGGCAGCGACGGATTCGCCGAATGGATACGCCAGGCTCCGCCGGTTTCGAGGGGCGGCTCGTCGGCCAGGAAGTCCATATTCGCCTGCCAAAGGCTCTCGATGGTTCCCACGTCTTTCCAATAGCCGTCGAAGGAATAGGAGAAGAGGCGCGCGTCGTCCGCCAGCATTTTCGGGATGATGTCCTTGCCGAAATCGTGGCTCGAGCCTTCGCGCTTCGCGTCTTCGATCAGATAATCGTGCAGGAAGTCTTTTGTGAAAATGTAGATGCCCATGGAAGCAAGGTCGCTGGTGGGCTGCGCCGGTTTCTCCGTGAAGCGCGTGATGCGTCCGTCCGGCTCCGCGTCGAGAATGCCGAACCTCGACGCTTCCTCCATCGGCACGCGAATCACGCCGATGGTCGCCTGCGCGTTTTTCGCGATATGGGCGTCCAGCATTTTAGAGTAATCCATCGCATAGATGTGGTCGCCGGACAAGATCAGCACGTACTCCGGGTCGGACATCTCGATAAAGTTCAGGTTTTGGTAAATCGCGTCCGCCGTGCCGCTGTACCAGTCGGCTCCTTTGGCGCGCGCGTACGGCGGCAGGATGAACACGCCGCCCCCGCGGCCGTCGAGATCCCACGCGTTGCCGTTGCCGAGATAATTGTTCAGCTCAAACGGGCGGTACTGCGTCAAAACGCCCACGCGTCCGATGCCCGAATGCGCGCAATTCGACAGCGGAAAATCAATAATGCGGTACTTTCCCCCAAACGGCACCGCCGGTTTTGCCACCTTTGCCGTCAATACCCCGAGACGGCTGCCCTGGCCTCCGGCCAAAATCATGGCCAAGCACCTCGTTTTCACAATCCTTCCCCTCCTAGCTTCATGGCTTTCATATTTCGAGTATATTTATTGTTTTAATTCTCCGCAAATTTATAATTTCCTGCAAGATAATCAAAGGTTTTTTTCGCCGCCGGAGAAAAATTGCTTTTATCTATGGGAGAAATGTGGTAGGATTATAGAGTACGCACGTTCGTGTAAAAATGCGAGCGGGGGAAGGAGCGCAGGAAAAGAATGGAGAAAAAAGAAAAAGGGAAATCATTCGAGATACCGCAGGACAAAAGCGATGCCTTGGAAAAGGTGCTGAAAGACCTGCATAAGACTTTCGGGGACGGCTCGATCATGCGTCTCGGCGAGGCTACGGCGAATATGAACGTGGAAGTCATACCGACCGATATCCTGCCGCTGGACGTGGCGCTGGGCGTGGGCGGCGTTCCGCGCGGGCGCATCATCGAGGTCTTCGGGCCGGAGTCGTCGGGCAAGACGACGGTGACGCTGCACATGATCGCGGCTGCGCAGAAACGCGGCGGCGTGGCGGCGTTCATCGACGCGGAGCATGCCCTCGATCCGATTTACGCGAAAAAACTCGGCGTGGATATCGAGAACCTTTTGATCTCGCAGCCGGACAACGGCGAGCAGGCCCTCGAGATCGTGGAAGCGCTCGTTCGGAGCGGCGCCATCGACATCATCGTCGTGGACTCGGTGGCGGCTCTCGTGCCGAAAGAAGAGATCGACGGCGACATGGGCGAGATGCGCGTCGGTCTGCAGGCGCGTCTGATGAGCCAGGCGATGCGAAAGCTTACTGGCTTTATCTCGAAATCGCGCACCGTTGCGATCTTCATCAACCAGATCCGCGAGAAAGTCGGCGTCGTCTACGGCAATCCGGAAGTTACGACGGGCGGCCGCGCGCTGAAATTCTACTCGACGATCCGCATCGACGTGCGGAAGGGCGAAGTGCTGAAGCAGGGCACGGAATCCATCGGCGCGCACACGAAAGCGAAGATCGTGAAGAACAAAGTCGCGCCGCCGTTCCGCGTCGCGGAGTTCGACATCATGTACGGCGAAGGCGTCTCCCGCGAAGGCTGCGTGCTCGACATGGCGGCGGAGTTCGACGTCGTGAAGAAGAGCGGCTCGTGGTATTCGTACAACGGCACCCGTCTCGGGCAGGGCCGCGATGCGGTCAAGGTCATGCTGAAATCGGACACGAAGCTCTACGACGAGCTGACGGAAAAAGTGCTCGCGGCGCTTGCGGCGCAGGCGGAAGAAGTGGAAAAGAAAGCGCAGGCGAAACGCGCGAAAGCGTCGGGCGCAGATGAAGACGGAGAAGCGTAAGCCGTCCGCGCTGGAAAAAGCGGTCGAGCTGTTGGCGGCGCAGGAGCAATCGGAGCGGCGGCTTCGGGAAAAACTCCTGCGCCGCGGCTATGAGGCGGAAGACGTAGACGCGGCCATCGCGCGGCTGCAGGAACGTCATTATCTGGACGACGAAGCGGCCTGCGGGAGAGCGTTTCGGAAGCTTTACGAGGAAAGCTCGATGAGCGTGCGGCAGATCGGGCAGAAGCTGTACGCGAAAGGATATTCGCCGGAAATCATTCGGGCCTCCCTGCCGGAGGATGACGACCGGGGAGCGAGAGAACGGGAGGCGGCGCTTCGCGCGCTTCGTTCCCGGTTCCACGCCGCCGCGCCGCGCGCGAAAATGAAGCAATATCTCTATCGCCGCGGGTTCTCGTATGGAATCTGCGACACGGCGACCGATCTGTTTTTGGAAGAAAATCCCGAGTTCAAAATGGAGGAGACGGATTTTTATGAAGAATGAACTGGTGCTGGTGCTGGATTTCGGCGGTCAGTACAATCAGCTGATTGCCCGCCGGGTGCGGGAGTGCGACGTTTATTGCGAAGTCCACCCGCACACGCTGACGCCGGACGAGATCCGCGCGAAACAGCCGAAGGGGATTATCCTGACGGGCGGCCCGCAGAGCGTCTACGGCGACGGCGCGCTCTCCTACGACGCGGGCATTTTTTCGCTGGGCGTGCCGGTGCTTGGCATCTGCTACGGCTCTCAGCTCATGGCGCACGCGCTGGGCGGAGAAGTCGCGGCCGCAGAGGTCAGCGAATACGGACGCGCGGACGTGGAAATCGCCGTGCCGTCCTCCCGTCTCTTTGAAAACGTCAGCGGCAAGACCGTCGTCTGGATGAGCCATACCGACCGCGTCGTGCGCCAGCCGGAAGGCTTCACGGTGACGGCGAAGACGGCGGACTGCCCGATCGCCGCTTTTGAAAACGCTGCGAAAAGCCTTTACGCGACGCAGTTCCACCCCGAGGTCATGCACACCGCTGAGGGACAGACCATGCTGCGGAACTTCGTTCGGAACATTTGCGGCTGCAAAGGCGACTGGACCATGGGCCCGTTCATCGAGGATACCGTCGCCGCGATTCGGGAAAAGATCGGAAAAGGCCGCGCCCTTTGCGCGTTGTCCGGCGGCGTCGATTCGTCGGTGGCGGCGGCGCTTTTGTCGAAAGCCATCGGCAAGCAGCTCACCTGCGTGTTCGTCGATCACGGTCTGCTTCGGAAAAATGAGGGAGACGAAGTCGAGGCGGCCTTCGGGCCGGGCAGCGGCTTCGACCTGAACTTCGTGCGGGTCGACGCGGGCGAGCAGTTCTTCGCGAAGCTCAAGGGCGTCACCGAGCCGGAGCAGAAGCGCAAGATCATCGGCGAGGAATTTATCCGCGTTTTCGAGGCGGAAGCGAAAAAGATCGGCGCCGTGGATTTTCTCGTGCAGGGCACGATCTACCCCGACGTCATCGAAAGCGGCCTCGGCAAAGCCGCCGTCATCAAGTCCCATCACAACGTGGGCGGCCTGCCGGACTATGTGGACTTCAAAGAGATCGTCGAGCCGCTCCGAATGCTTTTCAAGGACGAAGTGCGAAAAGCGGGGCGCGCGCTGGGACTTCCCGAGAACCTCGTGAACCGCCAGCCCTTCCCCGGCCCCGGCCTCGGCATTCGCATCATCGGCGAGGTCACGCCGGACAAAGTCAAGATCGTGCAGGACGCGGACGCCATCTACCGCGAGGAAGTGGCGAACGCGGGCGCGGACAAGGAACTGGCGCAGTACTTCGCCGCGCTGACGAATATGCGCTCCGTGGGCGTCATGGGCGACGGACGCACATACGATTACGCCGTCGCGCTTCGCGCCGTCCTGACCAGCGACTTCATGACCGCCGAGCCGGCCCGCCTCCCGTGGGACGTGCTGACAAAAGCGGCGAGCCGCATCGTCAACGAAGTCAAGGGCGTCAACCGCGTGCTTTACGACTGCACCGGAAAACCGCCCGCAACAATAGAATTCGAGTGAGTTAAAACAACCCTCCAATCCTTGAAAAGCAATGGGTTAGAGGGTTGTTTCTATTTTCTTGCTTTATGAGAAAATCTGTGGCAAAATTTTTTGAAGTATGAAAAACATACTTCAAAAAATTTATGAAAAGGAAGAGACAGAAAAATGGGAGTTGAAGTTATTACGGTTTCGCCCAGAGGGCAGATTGTGTTGCCGAAAGAAATGCGAAAGGCTCTTTCCATTTCCGGAGGAGATTCGCTGGCGGCTTTCGCCACGGATAAGGTGATCGTACTGAAGCCGGTCAAGATGCCGACAACAGAGGAGTTTTCCAGGTGGCTGGAAGAAGCGCAAACATTGGCAGAGAAAGCCGGATTTGAGGAAGCGGACATCGCCGACGTCCTGCAGTCCGTTCGGAAAGGAAAAAGAAAATGAAAGTCGTCATAGATACGGGCGTCCTTCTTTCAGCGATTTTCTTCGGCGGGTACGCACAGAAAATCATCGAGGCCGTGCAGCAGGGGAGAATTGCGGCCTATGTTACGCGGGAAATTGCGGAGGAATACGACGCGGCGATCGCGGCAATGGAGGCGCGGACGGGCGGCAGGATTCGCAAGAAACTTGCCGTTCCGTTTACCGCGCGCCTGCATATCGTCGAGCCGAAGGTCACAACCCCGCTGTGCCTTGAAGCCGCCGACGACAAGTTCATCGCCTGCGCGCTGGCCGCCAACGCCGTCTATGTCATAGGAGAGGACAAAGACGTGACGTTTATAGGCTCGCGCAGATCCGTTAAAATCATAAATGCGGAGGGCGTTTGCCAGCTTCTCACGCTCTGCGCCTAGCTTCC
>JAFZRW010000132.1 GCA_017619685.1 Schwartzia sp. (in: firmicutes) | reverse complement strand
TTTTGGGGAGACGCGGGACGACTATGGAAATCAAGGACATGCAGGCTTTTTACACGGTCGTGGAAGAAGGCAACATCAGCCACGCGGCGCTTCGGCTCGCCATTGCGCAGCCGGCGCTTTCCCGGCAGATGAAGCGGCTGGAGAATTCGCTCGGCGTACAGCTTTTTGAGCGCGGCAGCCGTCGTATCCGTCTGACCGAAGCGGGGCGTCTTCTCTATGCGCGCGTGGAACATATCCTCGGCATGGTCGACGGCACGGTGCGCGAGATCTCGGAGATTGGCACCGGCGTCGCGGGCGCGATCCGCATCGGGACGATTACTTCGTCGGGCGCGCTGGTCATGCCGCGCTTGATGAGCGAATTTCATCGCCGCTGGCCGATGGTGACGTTTGAGATCTGGGAAGGGGAAGGCACGCGCGTTCTCGAAATGCTCGACAGCCACGCCATAGAGATCGGCATCACGCGCTCGCAGGTGGATTCGAGCCTTTACGAGTCCGTGGTGCTGGCCAACGAGCCGCTGGTGCTGATGATGAACCGTGAGAAGGGCGTGGCCGGAGAAGACGCGGAGACGGTGCGCGTCGCGGAGCTGAAAGACTGTCCGATTATCGTGCCGCTGCGATGGAAGGCCGCTTTTGAGGGGTATTGCAAGCAGGCGGGCTTCACGCCCAATCTCGTATCGGTCAGCGACAGCGTCGTGCTCGACGTGCTGAGCGTGCGTGCGGGGCTTGGCATGGCGATCCTGCCGGCGTCCGCAGAAAGTCTGATGGACGACGACGGCGCGCTGGTCGTCAAGCGCCTCACGGAGCCGGAAATCCTCACGCACACCGTCGTTTCATGGCTGAAAAATCGTACGCTTTCGGCGAGCGCCCAGCATTTTGTGACGCTGCTGAAAGAATTGTACCAGGAAAAGTGAGAGGAAACACAAGATGAACGTAACGGAAAAAGTCAAAGTCGGTCTTACGCGCGAAGAGCGCGGCGTATCGGACGAGTCTCATTCGGCGAGGGCACTCGGCAGCGGCCTGCTGCCGGTGCTCGCGACGCCTGCAATGACGGCGCTGATGGAACAGGCGGCGGCGAACGCGCTGGAGCCTTTTTTGCCGGAAGGCTGGACGAGCGTAGGCATCTCGCTTAATATCGCGCATACCTCCGCGACGCCGCTGGGGATGAAGTTCCGCGCGGAAGCGGAGGTCACGGCGGTGGAAGGGCGGAAAATCGCGTTCGCGGTGCGCGCCTACGATGAGGCGGGCGAGATCGGACACGGCGTCCACGAGCGCTTCGCCGTGGAAAGCGAGCCGTTCCTTGCAAAAGCGCAGAAAAAGGTGAAACAATAACAGCAGAGAAACCGCCGACTTCCGGAAACGGAGGTCGGTATTTTTGTGGGCGAAAAATTTTTTACTTTTTGTCGTTTTGATGTATTGACTTTTTGACATTTTGATATATAATAAGAATCGAAAAGAGGTTCAAGGGAAAATTCCCAAGGAACCCAAATAAAAAAGACAAAAACCGAAAGGTCGAGTCCGATAGAATGTGAAAGGAGATTGATGAATCATGTTTGGACTGGTACCGTTTGCAGCGAGAAAGGATTTGGCGAGAAGAGAAGACCCGTTCACCCAGATTTTCGACGTATTCAACGAGCCGTTTTTTCACAGCAGCCTTGCGCCGTTCGCCTCGGATTGGGGCGCGCAGTCGTTCCGCGTGGACGTGAAGGACACGGGCGACGCCTACGAGCTGACGGCGGAGCTGCCGGGCATGAAGAAGGAGGACGTCTCCCTCTCCTATGAGAACAGCTACCTGACCATCGAGGCGAAAAAGGAAGAGCAGAAGGACGAAAAAGACGAGGGCGGCAACTATATCCGCCGCGAGCGTTCGACGGGCAGCATGTCCCGCTCCTTCTACATCGACGGCATCGACGAGGCGAAAGCCTCGGCGGAGTTCAAGGACGGCGTGCTGAAGGTCGATCTGCCGAAGCGGTCGAAGGAAGCCGAAGTTTCCCGCCGTATCGCCATCAAGTAATTAATCTCAGTTAAGATTTTTAATCTTTACTGAGATTTATGAGACGGCATTTGTGCCATAGGCGCAAATGTAGCCTGCGAAGCAGGCGTATCTCGGATCAAAATTTTATATAAAATTTTGGACCGAGATGAGTATGATTAATCTCATAGCCCCCTTTCTTGCGAAAGCCCCGACACGAAGAATGTGTCGGGGCTTTCATTATGTATAGGCTGTGTCGTAACGCCTATTGCTTTTCGCTGCGCTCTTTATTATATTTTAGGAAATGAAAGGAGATGATTCTTCATGCAGAAGCTGGGAAAGATCGGACTGGCAGTCGTTTTCGCAATCGGGGCGGCTCTCGGCGGCGCGGCGGAAGCTGCGACGACGGAAGAGGCGCGGCAGCTTGATTTGCTTTCCGCGCAGGAAGAGATCTGGAAGGGAGCCATGTCCATTGAAGAGGCTATTGCGCAGGGCGGGGAATTTGCCGTGACCGATCTCGACCACAACGGGCGGCTGGAGCTCCTTTTCACCACGACGGTGGGAGCGGAAGAATTCATCGAGAATTGGGGTTACGAGGTGAACGAGACGGAAGACGGCGTTTCTCTGCTTACGGCCTTGAACGGTTCGGACGGCACGGATATTGGGCGGTCTCCCGTCACGATGTATTTCGCCTGCCAGACCGGCGCGCGTTATTATATTTTCGAGACGGTTCACGGAGTCCCTTCGATGGAAGGCGGCTGGGCCCGGGAAGGAAGACTTTCCGGGTTGCGGCTTGACCACGGGAAAATTCGTCAGGAACTCCTCGGCGGATTTTTCGAGGCCCATGAGAAACGCGAGCTGCCGCCGATTTCAACGATATACAGAGACAGCGATTACAATAAGATCGACGCGGAAGCCTACGCCAATCTCGCCTCCAAACGCTACCCCTACCATCATCACTTTGAGGTGAAGATCGGCTGGACGCGCATCATAGAGCTTGCAGACGCGATGGACAGTCAGGAAAAAGTGCGGGCGGTTTTCGCCAAGTCGTGGGAAAAGTTCCACGAGGAGGAAATCGGGGACGATCCGCATACATGAAGCATACCAAAGAAAAAAGGGGCTGTCGCACAAGCAAAATTCCAAGGTAAGAATTTCTTACCTTGGAATTTTCATGACAAAAACAGACACGGAAAAGTTGCAGACAAGACAAAGGTTTCAGGACTTAACTGAAAATTCTCCAAGTACGACATCGGGGCTGTCGCAGGAAAAATCATTCTTCCTGCGACAGCCCCTTTTCTTTATGTTTCCTTAAGGTCGGCCGCCGGTTTCAAAGGCCATGATTGCCTCCAATACGGAGCCGGAAATGCAGCGGGCTTTGTCGGAGATCAGACAGCAGTTGGCGGGCTCGGTGCGCGGGTCGATCTCGGCGACGGCCATGCCCGCGGTCACGCGGACGTTGTCGTGCAGCAAACCACGCAGTACGCCGTCGACAGGCGTAACGACCGGTACGGTCTGGCCACGGTCGTCGTATATTTCCGCGACGACGTCGCCCGCGCGGAAAATATGGGAGATCGTATGGGGGCTCTTGAACATGCCCTCCGTGTGCGCGCGCAGGAAACCGCCGTCGTCGATGGAGTCTTCCGTCGTCGGCCGTATCCGGCAGCGCCCGTTGTAAATGATGCGGCCGAGATTATAGGAACGCATGGTCTCGATGACGCAGTTTACGTCTTCGCAAGCGCAGTAGCCCGCGCCGAGGCCGATGTGAAACGCGGCGGGCAAAGGACGGCGGGATTCGTCTTCTTTTCCGTCGAGCGTATTGACGAGGATATGGGAAGGGAATTTTCGCACGTAGCGCCCCGTCGGATCGACGAGCATCGTGACTTTGCCCGACGCCGTCAATGAAAGCGCGGTTTTCAGGTTTTCCGCGCAGACGCAGGTCACGCGTTCGACGGTTTTTTCGCCGTCGTAGACCGCGTCTGAAAAGGAGAGCTCGCGCCTCAGCGCGGAGGGACGAGATTTTTCCAAGATCAGCACTTTGTACCCGACCCGGTGCAGCCGATGCGCGACCGCTGTGCCAAGTTCGCCGCCGCCGCGCACGATCACCAAATGTTTCATGGCAGATACCTCTCAGTCGATCAATCAGTTTGCTTCGTACGGACGCACGCGCAGCCGCAGCCCGCGCGATTCGCAAAGCGC
>JAFZRW010000131.1 GCA_017619685.1 Schwartzia sp. (in: firmicutes) | reverse complement strand
GTCCATGAAGAAGAACGGCACGACGTATTTTGCGGCTGTCGGCGGCGCGGCGGCGCTGATCGCGAAGTCCATCAAGAAGTACGAAGTCATCGCGTACCCGGAGCTTGGTCCGGAAGCGCTGGCGGCTCTGACCGTCGAGGACTTCCCCGCCATCGTCGTCATCGACACCGAAGGCAACAACTTCTATGAAATCGGGCAAAAACCGTATCGGGAAATCTAAAGAAGTGTGCAGAGCGAAGAGCGGAGAGTGGAGATAATACCCCGTTCAGGGAGCATATATATCTTCACTCTTCACTCTCAACTCTCCACTCTCTTACAAAGGGAGGCTTAGCATGTATAATGTGACGTTTTATTTGCGGCGGCTTCATTCGCTGGCCGGCCTCGTCTGCCTCGGCGGCTTTTTGCTCGAGCATATCCTGACCAATGCCCGCGTCCTTATCAGCCCCGCGTCTTTCAATTCGGCGGTAGACCTTTTGGCTTCCATTCCATGGTTCATCATGCTGCCGCTGGAAATCGGACTTGTGGCGGCGCCGTTCCTGTTCCATACGATTTACGGCATTTACATCGCCTGGCAGGCGAAGAACAATCCGCAGCATTACAAGTACATCAACAATATCCAATTTTTCCTCCAGCGTATGACGGCTTGGTTCCTCGTCGTCTTCCTCGCGTGGCATGTGTTCTACCTCCGTATCCTCGTCAAGGGCGGCGGCACGCACATTTCCTTCCAGCTTTTGCAGAGCTATTTTGAGAATCCGGTTTACTGGGCGCTCTACCTCCTCGGCATGTGGGCGGCGATCTTCCATTTCTGCAACGGCATCACGACCTTCTGCATGACATGGGGCATCGCGAAGGGACCGCGCATTCAGCAAGTCATCAACGCGGGCGCGATGGGGCTTTGCGCATTCCTTTGCCTCGTTTCGCTGGCGTTCATGGCCGTCTATCTTATGTAAGGGGGAGGAAAACAAGTGGCAAAAGCAGCAACGAATGTCAGAATCGCTGTCGTCGGCGGCGGTATATCCGGCCTGATGGCGACGCTCAAGATCTGCGAAGCCGGCGGCGAAGTCGATCTCTTTTCCTATTGCCCGCCGAAGCGCTCGCACTCCCTTTGCGCGCAGGGCGGCATGAACGCCTGCATGGACACGAAGGGCGAAGGCGACACGACTTACACGCACTTTGACGATACGGTTTACGGCGGCGACTTCCTCGCCGACCAGGTCGCGGTCAAGGGCATGTGCGAAGCCGCGCCGGGCATCGTCGAGATGTTCGACCGCATGGGCGTACCGTTTACCCGCACACCGGAAGGCGTGCTCGATCTCCGCAATTTCGGCGGTCAGAAAAAGAAGCGTACGGTCTTCGCCGGCTCCACCACGGGCCAGCAGCTCCTCTACGCGCTGGACGAGCAGGTGCGGAAATGGGAGACGAAAGGCAAAGTCCATACCTATATCTTCTGGGAATTCATCAAGATCATCAAAAATGCGAACGGCGTCTGCCGCGGCATGGTCGCGCAGAACATGAACTCGATGGAAATCAAGGCTTTCCGCGAGGACTGCGTGATTCTGGCCACCGGCGGCCCGGGCCAGATCTTCGGCCTCTGCACGGCGTCCACCATCTGCAACGGCTCCGCCGTCGGCGCTGTCTATCAGCAGGGCGCGCGCATCGGCAATCCTGAATTCATCCAGATCCACCCGACCGCGATCCCCGGCACGGACAAGAATCGTCTGATGTCCGAGGCGTGCCGCGGCGAAGGCGGACGCATCTGGGTCTATAAAGACGGCAAGCCGTGGTACTTCCTCGAAGAGAAATACCCGGACTATGGCAATCTCGTTCCGCGCGATATCGCGTCCCGCGAGATTTACGACGTCTGCGTCAATCAGGGCCTCGGCGTCGACGGCGAGAACAAGGTCTATCTCGACCTTTCGCACATTCCAGCGGACTACCTTGAAAAGAAGCTCGGCGGCATTCTCGAAATGTACTCCGAGTTCATGGGGCAAGACCCGCGCAAAGTGCCGATGCTGATTTATCCGTCGGTCCACTACTCGATGGGCGGCATCTGGGTCGACCGCGAGCACAATACGAACATCCCGGGCCTGATGGCTTCCGGCGAGTGCGACTACCAGTACCACGGCGCGAACCGCCTCGGCGCGAACTCGCTCCTCTCGGCGGCATACTCCGGCACGGTCGTCGGCCCCGTTTCGATGGCTTGGGCCGGCAAATGCGCGAAGCTCAAAGAATTGGAAGAGTGGAAAGCGAGGAAAGATCGCGGCGAATCGCTGATGCCCGCGCAGGAAAAAGCCCTCGAAGGCATCGACGCGTTGCGTCAGGAACTGGGCAACGACCTCACGGACAGCGAGCTCGAAGCGGCGCGCAAGGAATGCGCCGACGAGTTTGAGCGCATCCTCGCCATGGAAGGCAAAGAAAACGCCCATGAGCTCCATCAGGAGCTGGGACGGCTGATGAACAAGTACGTCACCATCGAGCGCGTGAACAAGGACCTCGACTTCTGCTTCGAGGAAGTCAAGAAGATCCTCGCCCGTTGGAACGACATCGGCCTCACCGACCACGGTCACTGGGCGAACCAGGAAGCGCTTTTCGTCCGTCAGCTCCGCAACATGATCCTCTACGCTCTCGTTATCACGAAAGCCGCGCGTATGCGCGACGAGAGCCGCGGCGCGCACTTCAAGCGCGAGTTCCCGAACCGCGACGACGAGCATTTCATGAAGATCACGATCGCGGACTTCGATCCGAAGACCGAAGAGCCGATCATCTCTTACGAAGACTTCGATCATTCGCTGATCAAACCGCGGGCGCGCACCTACGGTTCTAAGTAAGGAAGGGAGGGACGAAAATGGCAGAACAAAAAATGGTCACATTTATCATTGAACGACAAGACGGCCCCGATGCAAAGCCGTACACGCAAGAATTTGACGTCCCGTACCGCCCCGCTCTGAACGTGGTCGCGGCGCTGATGGAAATTCAGAAGAACCCCGTCACCCGCGACGGAAAGCGGGTCGCTCCGGTCGTCTGGGAATGCAACTGCCTCGAGAAAGTTTGCGGCGCTTGCATGATGGTCATCAACGGACAGGCAAAGCAAGCGTGCTGCGCTCTCGTCGAAGATCTGGAGCAGCCGATTCACCTCGCTCCGGCGCGCACCTTCCCCGTCATCCGCGACCTTTTGATCGATCGCACGGTGATGTTTGAAAGCCTGAAAAAGATTCAGGGCTGGATCAACGTGGACGGCTCGTGGAAAGTGCACGAGGCCCCGCGCCAAAACCCTAACACCGCAGCCACGGCCTATGAGATTTCCCATTGCATGACCTGCGGCTGCTGCATGGAGGCCTGCCCGAACGTCGGCCCGCAATCCGACTTCATCGGCCCGGCTCCCGTCGTTCAGGCGTATCTCTTCAACATCAACCCGCTCGGCGAGTACGACAAATCAAAGCGTCTCGAAGCGCTGATGCAAAAGGGCGGCATCACAAGCTGCGGCAACAGTCAAAACTGCGTCCGCGCCTGCCCGAAGAACATCAAGCTGACGACCTATCTCGCCCAGCTCAATCGGGACATCAATATCCAGGCAATCAAGAACATCTTCAACAACTAATACAGTACGCACACGAAAGGCCCATGCGCGAACCCGAAAGGATTCGCCAGGGGCCTTTTTGCGTCTATTGTTTTTTCCGTATATGTTTTATACAATAGAAGAAGGAATAATGGCAACAAGGGAGGCAACCGCAAATGCATCAACGAAATCGGCAAATCCAAAAGATAACCCGTGATCCGTATTTCTCTGAACGTGATTGCTGGAACCTATCCACCGTATTTGCGAAGACGATTGCCGCTGGATTAAGACGATTTTCTAAAATGGAGCGGCATGGGTATCCCGCTTCGTTCCTTCCTCCCGAACGCGTTGAACACCCAACTGATGAAGATTGCGAACGTGCCAATCGTGAATGGCAAAGAACACTCGAACAAATGCTTTGGTCGTTTGACGAAATCACAAAGGATTACCCGTCAAGCCCTTGGAGTAAGTGGCATCATTTGGAGTATCAAAAATTGGAAGAGCAAGGTATTCCTGCTTTCACAAAAATTAAAACCAATGATGACGGAAGTGTTCTGATGAAGAGCAATACGCCTGAAACGCCGCAGGAGGTATTGGATCAGGAAACAGCATATCGGCAACGAATCCAAGAAGGTCTTGACCTCTTTGCCAAGCATTTTGAAAGTTTGTGGGATTAGAGACTGCAACGATCTCATCTGCTTTCCCGCCGACTCTCTCACGCATAAATCTTCCCTGCTATGTGGAAAATGATTCGCTGTCTGTATGCGATATTGACAGTATTCTGTAATCGTATTACCATAAAAAGTAAGAGTTGCAAGAAATAACGCTGAAACGGGGGGCTGCAACGTGGAAAAGAAAATGAATCCGCCCTTTACCATCGACTACATCCGGGAAAAAACCGTTCCCATCGCGAAAAAATACGGCGTTTCCCGTATGTCCATCTTTGGCTCTTACGCCAGAGGAGAAGCCGACAAAGAAAGCGACGTCGATATTTTGATTGATTGTGGCAACGGCAAGATAAAAAGTCTGTTGCCCTATTTCGCCTTTGTCTATGATTTGGAAGATGAATTTAACTGCCATGTGGACGTTGTGACCACCGGCAGCTCCAACAAAAAATTCCTTAATGAAATCAAGCGGGACGAGGTGCTTCTCTATGCGGAATAACCGGGATACTAACAAAGTTGTAGTCCAGAAAATCATCGGCTATTGCGATAATATTGCTGAATTGATGAAGAAATACGATTCTTCCTTTGAAACGTATCTTTCGGATATATCCTTCCAATATTCTTGTAATATGTGCATACTTCAAATTGGGGAACTAACCACTCGTCTAACCGACAAATTCAAAGAGCAACATGATGAAATTCCATGGCGACTGATAAAAGCAATGCGGAATGTTCACGCGCATGATTATGAAAGTGTAAGTTTGAAACATGTATGGGGAACCTTGACGCAAGATATACCCGCACTTCGGGAAAAGTTGGAAAAGTTGTTAATTGATGAGAAATTCGAGAGTAACTCTTGATGCCATAATGAAATATAACGAAAACTAAAAACGCCCGACAAATTGCTAATTCATATACATTAGCAATTTGTCGGGCTAAAATTAAGTACGCACACGAAAGGCCCCTGCGCGAACCCGAAAGGATTCGCACAGGGGCCTTTCATTGCGCGGGAAGGTTTCCGATTTTTGGGGATGGTAATTCATGTTTATTCAGGATATAATAGAACAATAACCGAGAAAATTGGAATCATGACGCATGTGTTGTCGTTTTTCGAGGTGATACGTTTGAATAATAATAAGGCGACACATACTCTGCACCTTATCATCTTAATTACGGCGCTTCTGGTGGCGGCGAATCTGCTGCTGGGGTACGTACTGGCCGTTCAGTCCAAGGCGGCGATGAAAACCCTGATTGACAGCCGGATGTTGGATATCGTCAATACGGCCGCCCACATGCTGAACGGCGACGACCTGAGAGCCCTCAAAGCTGAGGACAAAGGGACGCCGAAATACAAAAAGATCAACGACACGTTGGCGGTCTTCCAAGAAAATATCGATCTCAAATACATTTACTGCATCCAACCCCTAGGGGACAAGCAATTTGCTTTTTCCGTAGACCCCACGCTGGACGATCCCGGCGAATTCGGAGATCCCATCGTCTATACGGATGCGCTGTACCAGGCGAGCCTGGGAACGCCCGCGGCGGATGCAGAGCCATATTCCGATCATTGGGGACGGTTCTACAGCGCTTATTGTCCCGTATTCGATTCCGGCGGCAAAGTGGCGGGCATCGTCGCCGTCGACTTCAGCGCGGACTGGTATGAGGAGCAGATCGCCCAGCAAACGCGGTCTATCGCGCTTTGCGTGCTGGCCTCCCTGATCATGTGCTTATCGCTCGGATATCTCGTCGCGAAAAGGACCCGTCAGCTCGACGTCGCCCTGCAGGACGTGAAGATCATGCGCGCGTCCCGCGACGATTACAAAGCCAAGTCCGAGGTCGACAAGCTGACGGGGCTGCTCAACAAGGCGGCGGTGACGCGGCTGGTCAATCTCACCCGAACGTGCAGCAACCGGACCGTCTGTCGGCGTTCCTCATGCTGGATCTCGACCATTTCAAGCATATAAACGACACCTATGGGCACAGTGCCGGGGACGTCGTCCTGCAGAGCTTTGCCCAGATCCTGCGCAACGCGTTCCGAGTTGGCGACGCAGTGGGACGCTTTGGCGGCGACGAGTTCGTCGTGCTGCTCGTCGACCTTCCGGATCCGTCCACCGCGGAACGAAAGGCCCTGCAAGTCATGCAGGAAACCATGAAGATCGAGCTGGACGGAAAGAACATCGGAGTCTCCGTAAGCATCGGCATCGCCCTTGCTCCTCATGACGGCATGACTTATGACGACCTGTTCCAAAAAGCAGATCAGGCGCTTTACAACGTAAAGTCGCAAGGCCGCAACGGATACAGCCTCTGCATGGGAACGCCCGTGCACGGAACGAGCGGAACAAACTGAACGAGTAACTCCTGCAGGGGCTGTCGCACAAGCAAAATTTCAAGGTAAGAATTTCTTACCTTAAAATTTTCATGACAAAAACAGACACGGAGAAGTTGCAGACAAGACAAAGGTTTCAAGACTTAACTGAAAATTCTCCAAGTACGACATCGGGGCTGCCGCAGGAAAAATCATTCTTCCTGCGGCAGCCCCATTTTCTTTTGCGCCAACGCTTTACAAGAACACGCGTTCCTTATATAATATGGACAGAACATTTTTTCGGAAGGAAGGAACGAAATGGATACGATGGCAAAGCTCCGCATCCTGAGCGACGCGGCAAAATACGACGCAGCCTGCACTTCCAGCGGCGCGCAGAAAACGGCAAAACGCGGCGGCATCGGAAGCGCGGAGGCCTGCGGCATCTGCCACTCTTTCGCAGGCGACGGACGATGCATTTCTTTGCTTAAGGTCCTCCAGACAAACGTCTGCGTCTACGACTGCGCCTACTGCGTGAACCGCCGCTCCAACGACGCGCGGCGTGCCGCATTTTCTCCCCGCGAACTGGCGGAGCTCGTCATCGCGTTCTATCGGCGAAACTATATCGAAGGGCTGTTTCTCAGTTCCGGCGTCGCCGGCTCACCCGACGCCGCGACGGAAACGATGATCGAGACACTTCGTCTCCTGCGGGAAGAATACCGATTCTCCGGCTATATCCACGCGAAAGCGATTCCCGGCGCCGACGCCGCTCTCGTCCGCCGTCTCGGCCTGCTCGCCGACCGCCTGAGCGTGAACATCGAGCTGCCGTCGGGCCAAAGTCTCCGCCGCCTCGCGCCGGACAAGACAAAAGCGGCGATCCTCGGACCCATGTCGCTGATTCGCGGCGGCCTTGACGAAAACCGCCGCGACCTCGTCCGCTTCCGCCACGCGCCGCGCTTCGCCCCCGCGGGACAAAGCACGCAGATGATCGTCGGCGCGACGGAGGAAAGCGATCGCCAAATCCTCTCGCTCTCCTCCGCGCTTTATGAGCGCTATCGGCTAAAGCGCGTTTTCTATTCCGCCTATATTCCCGTGAACGATGCTGCGACTCTCCCTCCTGTCGGCACGCCGCCGCCCCTCTGGCGCGAGCACCGTCTCTATCAAGCCGACTGGCTGCTGCGTTTTTACGGCTTTTCTTCGGAGGAGCTTTTCGACAAGACGGAAGGACGATTGCACCCGTATCTCGACCCGAAATGCCATTGGGCGCTCCGTCATAAGGAACTCTTTCCGCTGGAGGTGAACCGCGCGCCCTACGAACTTTTGCTCCGCGTCCCCGGCGTCGGCGTCAAGAGCGCATGGCGCATCACCCGCGCCCGCCGCGCCGCATCGCTGTCATGGGACGCCCTCGCAAAAATCGGCGTCGTCACGAAGCGCGCCCGTCATTTCCTTATCGCAAACGGAAAGCGCTATTTTGACGCTCCCGTCGAAAAAGACGCCTTGCTCCTCGACCTGATGTCTCCAAGGGAGCGCGCGCTTTTCCACAGGGAAACCGCGCCTTTCCGTCAGCTTTCCCTGTTTGACGAAGAAACGCCGGCTCTCTCGCCTGCGGAAAGGAGAGAACTCTCATGCCTGGCCGCTCCCCTTTGACCCCTACGATCACCTACCGATACGACGGCAGCTTTGAAGGCTTTCTCTGCTGCGTCTTCGAGAGCTACGACGCCCATGAACTTCCCGCCGCCATCGTCGGCCCGGACGCGCCGGAACTTTCTCTTTTCGGCGTCAAGGAAATCCCGACGGACGCGGAACGCGCCGCCCGCGTCGCCCGCTCGATCCCGTCGCGAATCTCCATGGAAGCGGATGCCCTGATCCGTCACGCATTCTTGACCTGCCTGCCGGAAAAGGAACTTGTCATGCTGCGTTTTCTGCGGCAGGGATACCGCTACGGGGCGCGGTTCTTGTCCTTCGCCGGAAACGAAGAAGTCTGGCGCCTCACCGAAGCTGTCAAGCATCTGCTCCATGAAGCGCACCTTTTGAAAGGCTTCATTCGCTTCTCCGACCAGAAAGGCGTCCTCGTCACGACCATTGGGCCAAAGAATTTCGTACTCCCCTTCCTCGCCCGCCACTTTGCCGAACGCTTTCCCGAGGAACATCTTCTGATTTACGACGAGAAGCACCATGCCGCCCTCGTATATCGCCCCTACGAATCCGCGATTATCCCGATGGACGATTTTCGCGCCGCGCCGCCCGACGAGGAGGAACGGAAGTTCCGCGCTCTCTGGCGGGCCTTCTACGACGCCGTGGAAATTCGCCCGCGCCACAACGAGAAATGCCGCATGACGCTGCTCCCAAAGCGCTACTGGCGCTATATGACCGAATTCTCAAAAGACGAACCGTCGGAACTGTTGAAACTAAGGACTATCGCGTAAGAACTCCCTTCCGCTCCGAATCTTGCAGAGCGGAAGGGAGTTTTTATACACAAAATTGCACAAAAAAAATAGACTTTAACAGAAAAGTTCAATATAATAAATTATATGTAGCAATAATCGCAGGAAAACGAATGAATCCATTCTGCACATTACGGACAAAATAAACGTCCTGAAATAATCGGCTTCTTCATTGATTTCCAAAAGGAGGCGCGCCATGCTCGACATCCAAAAGAGGTTCTCGTTGAACGACGAAGATACGAACTTCTCGCTCAAGCATGTGCTGATCGCCTCAGTGATCATCACTCTCTTCGTGGACGTTATCCTGTTCTATTACAGTATGCTCCACGCGGAGAAGCGAAACAGCATCATCATGAACGGCCAAATGACCGCCATGCGCTCGGCGAATCAACTGAGCGATTACCTTTCCACCTGCATCGACACCGTCAAGCTCACGGCTTATACGCTGGAGGGTATGCAGACGGCGGGTATCCCGACCAAGGAGATCTCCGACTATCTGGCTTGGCAGTCCACGACGGTGAAAAATACCGTTTTCGAGAATACGCCGGGTATGTACGGCTACATCAACGGCGAATTCATTGACGGCTCGCTCTGGGTGCCGGACGAGAATTTTTCCCCGACGAAACGCCCCTGGTATATCAAGGCCATAGCGCTCAACGGCGAGATTGCCATCGTCGACCCATACCTTGACGCCCAGTCGGGAACCGTCATGATGACGGTCGCAAAGAGCCTGGCAGACGGCAAAAGCGTCGTAGCCATGGACATAGCGCTGGAAAAGATCCAGCAGATTGCCGAAAGAGCCGTGGCAAAAGGCGATTCCGACGTCGAGATCATTCTGGACAGCCGCAACATGGTGGTCGCCCACTCGGACACGAAAGAAATCGGCAAGAATTACGACGAAGGGGAGAACACGATCTGGGCGCAGCTGGCGAGAAGGATTCGCGCAGAAAACGTCAACTTCCTTGAGAGCGAATACGAGGACGCGCAATATATCGTTTACGCTGCGAAAACGGAGGGCGACTGGCTCTGCCTGTCGGTGAAGAACGCGACGGAAGTATTCCAGCCCTTGCGGATACTCATGGGCGTCACCATCACGGTGGTGCTCCTTGTCATGCTGACTCTGGCCTACATCATGAACAGGTCCAATCAGCAGTATCAAATGGCGAATAAACTGAACAAGCAGCTTGCGTCGATTTCCAATATCTATATGTCCATGTACGACGTGAACGTCGACAGGAACCTTTTCTCCGAGATCAAGACTGTCGACTCCCATCTCTCCCGTCTCGCGAAAGAACAGAAGGCAAACGCCCGGACCATAATAAAGACGAGGGCGCTGGAGGCAGTGGACGCGTCATCGCTGAAGGACGTGCTCCGCTTCATAGACATAGATACGTTGAGCGAGCGGCTGCGCCATACAGAGACTGTCGCAATCGAATTCATGACCACGTTTGGGCGATGGGCCCGGCTCCGATACATCGTATCCGAGCGCAATGACGACGGCAGCCTTTCCCGCGTACTGCTCGTGGCCGAAGACATCGACAAGGAAAAGAAGGAGCGGGACGAGCTCGTGGATATGTCGGAGCGGGCTCTTGCCGCCAGCGAAGCGAAATCCGCGTTCCTTTCCAATATGTCCCATGAGATACGCACGCCCATCAACGCGATGCTGGGCATGAACGAGATGATCCTGCGGGAGTGCGAGGGCGGCAGCATCCGCTCTTACTCGGAGAGCATCAAAGCCGCCGGGGACACGCTCCTGGGAATCATCAACGATATTCTCGACTTCTCGAAAATCGAGGCGGGAAAACTCGAGCTTCTTCCCGTGGAATACGACCTCTCGTCGGTGCTAAACGATCTGGTGAATATGGTGCAGACCCGGGCCGACGACAAGGGGCTTGCCCTGACGCTGGACTTCGACAAGAATACGCCGAAACGTCTATACGGCGACGAGGTCCGCGTCAAGCAGATCATCACGAATATCCTGACCAACGCAGTCAAATACACGGAAAAGGGCAGCGTGACATTCTCCGTGGGCTTCGAGCGCATCGAGGAAGAGCCGGACAGCGCGGCGCTGCTCGTGTCGGTTGCGGATACCGGCATCGGCATCAAACCCGAGGACATGAAAAGGCTGTTCACGGAGTTTGAGCGCATCGAGGAAAAACGCAACCGCAACGTGGAGGGCACCGGTCTCGGCATGGCCATTACCCAGAACCTGCTGAACCTGATGGGAACTTCGC